>JACPZD010000036.1 GCA_016195665.1 Gammaproteobacteria bacterium
ACGCCGTGCCGGGTGCCTCCTATTTTGTCTCCACCCGCGCTACCGCGCGGACTCCGACAAAACATCCGGCCCTACGGCTACGCGGGGGGCGTCGCACACCGCTCGTCCGCTATCGCTCCCTCGCTTCCATGTGCTCCTTCCTGGTTTTGATAAAATTGTTACTCATAATCTTGTTTATCCGCTACCTAGGGGCCTGCGTAAGCAGGCCCCCTAAACGTCAAAACATGAAATTAGCCAGCAGGTACAGTGTGTTGTTATCGGATGCGTTTCTGCCAAACCCGTCGTAATCCCTGCGTGCGCCGTTGAATTTGCCATAGGCGGTATATTGCAGGGCGAGCTTGGTGTGCATCTGCGGCAGGTAATTCAACTCCATGACTACGCCATCGCTGTCGGTGCTGCCCGTGGCGCTGCCGGTCACTTCCCCCATCGGATACAACGCAGGGTCCTCATCGCCGCGCAGCGTGAAGTAGCCCAAGGTAAAGCCGTAGCGGCGTTGGTAGAAATAACTGCCATTCACCCTGAAGATGTTCAATTTATCCGTCACGGGCATAGCGGGCTCGCCCATCATCGCCGCCGGCATATCGTATTTCTGCCTGCGATTGATGAGGGTGCCGTACAGGGTGAAGATATGTGGCTCTGTGATGTATTGATACTGCGCGTCCAACGCGACGTCGCGGTAACGCGTGGTGTCACCCATCATCATCGCCATGTCATCTTTTAAGCGCACCTTGCCACTCATCCCGTAAGTGCCCACCGAGAAACTTTTGTTGTCCCATTGCTTCTCGTAGGCCAAGCGCCAATACGGCGCGACCCCCTGAATGGGGCCCATCTCACCACCGTCACGGGAACGATAGCCGCTCAACTCCACATAAATGGAGTTATTCCAGAAGGTGTATGCACCCAATCCGACCGCCTTCATGGACAGCGCCATATCCAAGCCGAGCCCTGCAGCGGGCATCGGCGTAATCGCCACCGGCTCGTAGGGGAACATATAGGCCGGCGTGCTGTTCCAAGCATCCTGCAGGGTAGGCATGTTGTTTAAGGTAAGGCCATAAGTGAGTTGCTTATCACCGATAGTGGCCTGATTGGCGTAACGGATATCGGCCATGGTCAAGGTCGTCTGCTGCCTCTCTTTTTCATAGGCCAACTGCGCGAAGGCGCCGAGGTTTGAGAAGATTTTACCGGCGTAGTAGAGACTGGCCATCTGCGGAATGCGAAGCTTATTCGCCTCAACGTCCGCTCCGGATTTGTTGATGGAGGTGTAACTAAGCTGCACACCGGCGGAAATAGGAAGGGGCTTCTTTTCACCCTCCTCCGCATCGCTTAAGGTATAACCGCCCAGTTTGAACTGCCTGCCGAATGGCGTTAATTGCGGGAATACCGTATGGCAAGACGAACACTCGAGACCCGTCTGCCGGGCGAAGCTCGGTACGGCGTGGGCATTGCTCGACAATAGTAACAACAGGGCCCAAAGACTAATGGCCTTGGCATGGTGATGTGACATGTTTTATTCTCCTTAGCGAAATGGGTGCAGTTGGTCTTGCTGTATGCAAGAACGAAAAGAGAGCGGCGCAAGCCACCCTTACAGATCAACTAAGGAAAAGCGCGGCGGTTCGCCGGGAGGGGGTGGGGAGAGGATGTCCGCCAATAACGGCTGTGTGATGGTAATGGTTGAGTGGACAATTACTGGTGAAAATTCATAATTCATGAGAGATGCCGAGCAATGCGCACCGCACAAAGCGCACGCCAAACATGGCCCCTTATGCTGACCGCATGGCTGACCCGCCTGCTGGTGCTGCATAGGAGTGATCGCTGAATGCTCATGCTCTGTGTGATTCGCTGCATGTGCAGCGCCATCAGCATGCGCCATCGCCGGATGGCTCGGCCCGACTTGGGCAAACGCCATCTGCAGCGGGGCCACCACCAGCAGGCTTGCAAGCACCAAGTTGAGCCATTTCATACGCAACATTGATAATTAGTCTACTCCCGCCATACGGCATGTCAAGCACGCGAGCGGCGCCCATTAACGCATTAACCCTGAAATTTGACACATAGATCAAAATCATGAATAATAACGATTCGCATTTACAATCTAACGGAGAATCGTCTTGCAAAACTACCAGAACCCTCGTTGCCTGAAAAAATCTGCTCTGCCGGCTTTCCTCGGTCCCCTCGTCTTTTCCAGTACTGTCTGGGCTGGCAACGGTGCGAATTTCGTCCTGTATAACCATCACACCGAGAAGGCGGGCGCTACGGCAGTCATGCTGATGAACGACTTCGCCCGCGACGAGAACAGCCAACCGTACAGCGCGCAAATGCTTATGGTTGAACGTGGCGTTACCGACAATATGGACCAGTGAGTTCATGGTTGAAGGCCAGAAGACGCCCGGTGAACCCTATCGCGCTACTGGTTGGCGCTGGGAGAATCGGTATCGGTTCTTCGACTACGGAACATTTCTTAACCCTGTGCTGTATGTCGAATGGGAGAACCTGAAGACCACGACGAAGTACATGATGGAAGTCAGCGGCAGGACCGATTCGGAAAGCGGCAAACCTGGCGCAACTTCCGAGGGAATTCTTGAAACCCGTCTCATTCTCGGACACGACTTCAGCGACCGCTTCAACGCCGCGTTCAACTGGATCAACGAGACCAATGCCAGCACAAAGGCCACCGACTACGGGTACGCGCTTGGGTTGAACTATGGATTGCTTGGCGCGGGGCATGACACGGAGAGTCACGCCCCTCACGCTCCGGGCAGTTCGGGAAGTCTCGCGGTGCGGGAGTTGACCTTGGGCGTGGAACTGTACGGCGGGCTCGGCAACAGCAGAAAAGGCATTACGGCGAGTAGCAATGTGACGGAGCAATACTTGGGCGTCAATCTGGTATCGCATCTATCGAATGGTCTGATGTTGCAGGCTGGCCTGGCTTCCGGATTGACGTCTCCCAGTCAGCGCGGGTTGCTCCGATTCATGGTTGGGTACGACTTCTAATATAGATAAAGCGAGCAGTCGTGAGCACACCAGCCGGCATCCGAGTTAGTCGCCGTCGAGGCTGGCGTAGGACAGGCTCTCCGGATAGAGCGCTATCAACTGCGATAGTGTTTCCTGTACCTGCTCCAGTGCGGTCATCATGCCGAGCACTTGGTCTTCCAGATCGACGGCGAACTCGAATAGATCGGCGACTTGGCTGCGCGATCCTTCGTTGAACACGGCCATCGCCAGTTGATGCAACTTCAACAGATCAGTGCGTAGTTGCGGCGGCCCGCCGTCCTCGCCGTCGTTCAAATCACCGCGCAGCTCGTCAACGGCATCGACCGCGCGCAGCAAAGCGGCGGTCTCAAAATTCTCGGGAACCAGTTCGTCCCATTCGTCGTCAGTGATACTGATCGCCATACCCGTCCTTTCCTCTTGTTGTCGTGAGTTCGGCCGCCTACAGGCCAAGCTCGCTGTGTGAGCCGAGACGCACGAGCTGCAACACAGCGTCATCCGTAATCGCGCCGAACGCTGCAGACATACTTTGACTGGCATGTCGCAAAACAGATGTTTTACGACTCGTTGGCAACAACCAGCAAAATCGCCGTCGCAACGCCCTCAAAAATGTGCGGAAAACATTGTCGCAATGCGCCACTATACGGAAACTCATTTTTCATGGTTATCCACTTATGTTGGTTGGCTACATGCGCGTTTCGTCGGACTCGGATCGGCAGAACACCGACTTGCAGCGCGATGCGCTGCTGGCTGTGGGCGTCGATGCCCGCCATCTGTACGAGGATCGCGCCTCCGGGGCCAAGGACGATCGCTCCGGCTTGGCTCGGGCGCTCGAATTCGTGCGCCCCGGCGACGTGTTGGTCGTCTGGAAGCTGGATCGGCTCGGCGGCTCGCTATCGCACCTGCTTTCCATCGTGAACACGCTCAAGGATAAGCAGGTGGCGTTTCGCTCGCTGACTGAGGGCATGGACACCACCACGGCATCGGGCGAGCTGCTGTTCCATGTATTCGGTGCGCTTGCACAGTACGAGCGGGCCTTGATCCAGGAGCGCGTCGTCGCCGGACTGGCCGCCGCCAAGCGGCGCGGTCGAATCGGCGGCAGGCCGCCCGCCATCGTCGGTGAGAAGCTAGACACCATCATCGCCGCGCTGAACGGCGGCATGTCCAAGGCGGCCGTGTGTCGCAACTTTGGCGTGAAGCGTACCACCTTGATCGAAACTCTCGCGCGGGTGGGCTGGCCCGCCTCGACGCGCACAGAAAGGTAACGGCATGGCAGACAGTGGCAGCACGGAAGATCAATGGGCATTGGCACCAGTCGAGCGCGAGCTGGTGATGACGAAAAGCCGTGCCAACCGCCTGGGCTTCGCTATTCTGCTGACGTTCTTTCGTGAGAGCGGTCGGTTTCCGCGTGACGAGGCCGAAGTCGAAACGCCAGGCATCGCCGCGCTGAGCAAGCAACTCGATGTGCCCACGCCGATAGACGGAGAAGCCTTTCTCTCCGGGCGCACGGCGGAACGCTTGCGCGCTGAAATTCGCGTTCGTTTCGGCTTCCGCGAGGCCACGGTCGCCGATGCCGACATGCTGACTACCTGGCTGCGCGATCACGTTGCCGGGGAGGCTGGCGGCGAAATCGAGCCCATGATCGAACGGCTGGAAGCGCGCTGCTGCGAATTGGCGATTGAACCGCCAAGCCCTGACCGGGTAGAGCGCATTGTTCGCACCGCGCTGCGCGCCCATGAAGACCGTTTCCACGCCGATGTTTATGAGCGGCTGTCGCCGGCCACGCGCGACCGGCTGGATGCCTTGCTGCGCCCGGAAAAAGCAGGCAGCGACGACGCCACCCAGGACGATGCGGCAGGCAGTGCACCTGCGGTATTGCTGACGTTACGCGGCAGTCCAGGTCGCCCCAGCCTCGCCAGCATGCAAGATGAGTTGGCCAAACTGAACCTCATCAGGGGGATTGACCTTCCCGGCAACTTGTTTGACCGCGTTTCGCCGCGCGACCTGGAACGCTGTCGGCGGCGGGTGTCGGTCGAAGCGCCGCATGAGCTGCGTCGGCATCCCGATGCCGCGCGTATGACCTGGCTGGCCGCCTTCATCTATTTGCGCGCCCGCACCCTGACCGACGACCTGGTAGACCTGCTGATCGAAACCATCCACCAGATTGGCGCGCGTGCCGAGCGCAAGGTCGAACGGGAATTGCTGGATGACCTCAAGCGCGTCACTGGCAAGCAGAACCTGTTATTCGAGCTGGCCGACGCCACGCTGGCGAAACCTGACGGCGTGGTGCGCGAGGTGGTGTTTCCGGTGGTGGGCGAACAGACGTTGCACGATCTGGTCAAGGAGTGGAAGGCCACTGGCCCGACCTACCGCGTCACGCTGCGCACCGTCATCCGCAATTCGTACCAGGGTCATTACCGCCGCATGGTGCCCACGCTGCTGGCCGCGCTGGAGTTCCGCTCCAACAACGACCGCCGCCGCCCCGTAATGCAAGCGCTCGACCTAGTGAAGCGCTTTGCCGACACCAAGGTGCATACCTTTCCTCCAGACGAAGACGTGCCGCTCGATGGCGTGGTACGCGGACTGTGGCGCGATGCGGTGATGGAGAAGGATGCTGCTGGCCGGGATCGGGTCAACCGCGTGACCTACGAAATCGCGGCGTGGAGGCGCTGCGCGAGCGGCTGCGCTGCAAGGAAATCTGGGTGGTCGGCGCGAACCGCTATCGCAAGCCCGACGATGACCTGCCTGCCGACTTTGACGAGAACCGCGACGACTACTACCAGGCGCTGAATCTCCCGCTTGACGCGGATCGCTTTATCGCCGACTTGCAGGCCGAGATGCGCGAAGCGCTGAGCACCTTCGCCGGGCTGAAAAAGAACCCGTATGTTCGTATCGGTCCCAAGGGCGGCGGCTGGATCACGTTGACGCCACTCGATGCGCAGCCCGCGCCGCCCAACCTGACCGCGCTCAAAGCCGAACTCAATGCCATTTGGCCGATGACCAGCCTGCTCGATATGGTCAAGGAAGCCGACCTGCGGTTGAACTTCACTGACGCCTTGAAGAGTCCGACTGCGTATGAAGCCTTGGGGCGCGACGTGTTGCAGCCGCGCTTGCTGTTGTGCCTGCATGGCCTGGGCACCAATGCCGGGTTGCAGCGCATGGCGGGCTTGGAGTCCGGCACAACAGCCAAGGATTTGGCCTACGTGCGTCGGCGTTACATCAGTGTGGATGCGATGCGCCGGGCGATTGCCATGTTGCCGATGGCACACTGCATGCCCGTAACCCGGCCATTTGGGGCAGCGGCACGACCGCCTGCGCTTCCGACTCGAAACACTTCGGTGCATGGGATCAGAACCTCACCACGCAATGGCATGTCCGCTATGGAGGGCGCGGCGTCATGATCTATTGGCACGTCGAGCGTAGCTCGCTGTGCATCCACTCCCAACTCAAATCGCCGTCATCGTCCGAAGTAGCGTCGATGGTCGAGGGCGTGATCCATCACTGTACCGAGATGGAGGTGGATCGCCAGTACGTGGATTCGCACGGGCAGAGCACGCCTGCAACAGATTCTGACCAAGCCCATCGACTGGGAGTCGGTGCGGCAGCAGTACGACCAGATGGTTAAGTACACGACCGCATTGCGCCTGGGTACGGCGGAAACCGAAGCCATCTTGCGGCGTTTCACCAAGAAAAACGTGCAGCACCCGACCTACAAGGCGTTCGCCGAGCTGGGCAAGGCGATCAAGACCATCTTCCTGTGCCGCTACTTGCACGAGGAATCGCTGCGCCGCGAGATCAGCGAAGGGCTGAATGTGGTCGAGCAGTGGAACGGGGCGACCGACTTTGTGTTCTTCGCACGTCGCGGCGAGATGGCAAGTAACCGGCGTGAGGATCACGAAGTCAGCATGCTCGCGCTGCACCTGATCCAGAACTGCATGGTCTACGTTAACACGCTGATGATCCAGAAGGTGCTGGCGCAACCGAACTGGCAAGGGAAGCTGACGCCGCGCGATTACGCTGCCTTGACGCCGCTAATTTGGGAACACGTCAACCCGTATGGCCGGTTTGACCTCGACATGAACTCCCGACTGGCGTTGCTGTAATTGAAATGGCGGCTGGTGACACGACTGTTGGGTCTTTCCCCAACCAGATGGACGGGACAACCGCCGGTCCGAATACCGATATTCCCGACAGCTTCGATCCAACGTCCCGCTACAAGATGAGCCGCGTCGAATCGGTGTCGTGGGAAAACATCTACCAGGTCTCCAACCCGCTCGTGGATCCGATCGGCTTGGCGCTCTACGTCGAGCCTGTCTTGGGACCGCGTAATAAGGAGCTGGAGTTCAAACTCATCCTGCAAAAGAACTTTTTGGATGACCGGCTGATCTGGGCCACGAACTTCATCACGGCGCTTGAGAACAATAAGCGTGGCAGTTCGGTCGAGAAAGCCACTGAGGTGGACGTTCTGACGGGGTTCTCCTATCGTTTCATGAATAATTGGTCAGCCGGGCTGGAGACCCGCAACCACCATGAATTCACCGGCTATGGCTACGGCGTAGCGAATCACTCCGCATGGTTCCTCGGGCCGAACATCCATTACGCAACCAAGAGCTGGTGGCTGACTGCCGCGTGGCGCACCCAGATGCCTTGGGCCAGCGGATTCCAAGATGACCAAAAAGAGGTTATCAGCGACGGGCGTATTTATGGCGATGAGCACGTACGCGATCAGTTCATGCTCAAAGTCGGGGTACCGTTCTGATGCGATGGGAACCGTTCATTGCGGCCCCCCTGGTCGTCATCTCAACGGCCAGTTGGGGCGATGTCTACTTTTCGACCGAGCAGGCGCAGCAGGCCATGTTCCCAGGCGGCAAGTTCACCCAGGTTGCGCTGAGCTTGACGCAGGAGCAGCGCGATGCGCTACGCGCCCGCTCTGGGGTGTATGAGCCATTTCAAGAGAATCGTGTGTGGTCGGTGGAGGGCCAAGGCTTCTTCGTCATCGACCAGGTGGTGGGCAGGCACGAGTTGATCACGTACGCCGTCGGGCTTAATCCCGATGGCAGCGTCAAGCAGATCGAAATTCTGGAATACCGCGAGACCTACGGCTCCGAGGTGCGCGGGGCATGGCGACAGCAGTTCGTCGGCAAGACGGCCTCGTCGCCGGTCAAGCTGAACCAGGACATCACTAACATCACTGGCGCCACGCTGTCGTCCAAGCACATCACTGATGGGGTGCGGCGGGTGCTGGCTGTTTATGATTTGGCGCTGAAGGGGCTGCCAGGTGCCAAGCGTTGAGCGCATGCGCCCTTTGCTGGGGACATTCGTGACGATTCGCGCCCAAGGCGCTGTCGATGCCTCGGAGGCCGCCGTAGCAGCAGCCGTCGAGTCGGCGTTTGTCGCCATCTCGCGGGTGGATCGGCTGATGAGTTTTCATCGGCGCGGCAGCGACATTGGTCGCTTGAATCGGGCGCGGCCAGGGACTCGCTTGCGTGTACATCGTTGGACCTACCAAGTCCTCCGCGAGGCACAGCGCTTGCGGTTGGAGAGCGGTGGTGCATTCAACTGCAATGTTGGTACGCCTCTCATGCGCGCAGGTCTTCTACCCAAGCTGGTTCGCGGTCAGCCCGTCCGTCGACGCCACGCTCTGCCTGACATTCATCTGGATCAGTACAGATGGATTCGACTGTCGGCAAGGGTGGTGTTCGATCTTGGCGGCATTGCCAAAGGCTTCGCGGTGGACAAAGCCGTAGAGACGTTGCAGCGGGGTGGTATTGCAAGTGGCTTGGTGAATGCGGGTGGGGACATGCGGGTCTTTGGCGTCGAGCCGCAGCCGGTTTGGGCGCGTTGCCCCAGCGATCCGGCGAACGTACGGATGATCGGCATGCTGACCAATGGGGCTATTGCCACGTCTGCGGCCTACTTCGTTGATCGCAACCCGTCAGGTGGCGCGGCGGCAAGCGCTATTGTTAAAGCGACAACCGGGCGCAGGGTGAGGATGGCCAGTAGCGTTTCGGTCGTTGCCCGCAGCGGCATGCTGGCCGATGCATTGACCAAAGTGGCCGTCATCAAGCAGCGGCTTCCCAGTCGCCTTGCCAGATATGCGCGAGCCAGGATGGTAACGATATGACTACCCATCACATGTTCAGCATCCGGCTGCCGAAAGCGCAACGCTGGATGACCTACTTGGCGTTGGTCGCGGTGGCCATCAGCGGCATCGTTTGGTGGTTGTTGCACGACGTACTGCAATGGGGATGGATGCTCGCCGAGCGTCGCTTGCTGATTTCGCACGGGATCGCCGCTGCCGCCACGCTCGTCATCGTCGGTGGACTGTTGCCGCTGCACATCCGCTTGGCCTGGCGCATTCGACGCAATCTGTCTTCAGGGGTTGCCGCACTGGTAGTTATGACGCTGCTGGCTGCGACCGGATTGCTGCTGTATTACGGCGGTGAGGATTGGCGCGACTGGGTACGATGGGCGCACATCGGTGCAGATCTCATCGCCGCACTTGCCATCCCGGTTCATGTCTGGTTGGGACGCAGGAAGCTCTCTCGCTCGGCTGCTCCCGTCGCGTCGGCAACGCGCAGCCAACGCTCCGAACGTGCGACATCATGAGGTTGAAGCCTCATGCCCCGCCGTTCGATCCTGTCCGCCGCCGAGCGAGCAAGCCTGCTGGCGTTACCCGATACCGAAGACGAACTCATCCGGCACTACACTTTCAGCGAGCCTGACCTATCTGTACTCAACCCCGAAAATTATGCTCTAATTCGTCCAACACTTTCAAATGCACCCAGCGGCGCCTTTGGCGTTATCGGCATTAGTGAGCGCAAACTTGAGGCTCGCCTTCCATATGGTCAGAATGCGCATCCTCACCGTGCTGATGACCCGACTCCGCCTGCTCCACTTTGGGCAAGGATTTCACACCGATACCATAAGCGGTACACCACCTCGGCCCAACCCGCCACCGCGAGCGTGGCCCAGGCCAGCAGCAACAGCGTCAGAAATGCACGACGCGGCGCCGTGTCTGTCGTCGAGCGTTCCCGCCAAAACGACCAGGCCGCCAGCGGCAAAGGTCTCAAAGTCAAGGGTCTTGCATTGCAATATCAAAGATGATGGTGGCGTTGATGTAGTCGCGTAGCAGGAATTTGCCCGCTTCGACATCGCCGCTCAGCAATTCGTTGATCGCTTCGGTCAGCATGGCTTGGCGGAAGCGGCGGTCGCGTTCGGCGCGCGCCACTACGGTTTCGCGAAATGCTCGTGTCAGTGCCATCTGCTTATCCTCTCTTCGATGCTATATCGTAACTGCGGATGCGTCGGAAAGACAGGGCTGTAAAAGACGCCATCATCCGAGTCGCCCTGCTCAAAATGTTTCTCGATAGCGCGGACTTGGATGACAAGCCCAGCTCCCCGCAGGTACAATTGGACGATTCTCGCTTTCAATTTGAATCCTTAGGGAGTTCCGGCATGTCCAAGAAGCACCCCGTGATTGCGGTGACGGGTTCGTCCGGGGCCGGCACCACGACCGTCAAGCGCGCGTTTGAGCACATCTTCCTGCGCGAAAAGATCAACGCCGCCGTGGTCGAAGGCGACAGCTTTCACAGCCTGTCACGCGTCGACTTCAAGGAAGCCGTCAAAAAGGCCGAGGCCGAAGGCAATCGTCACTTCAGCCATTTCGGCCCGCAAGCCAACCATTTCGACAAGCTGGCCGAACTGTTCAAGACCTATGGCGAAACCGGTAGCGGCAAGAAGCGCTATTACATCCACAGCGATGAAGAGGCGGCACAACACAACAAGCGCCTCAACACCCGCCTGAATGTGGGCGAATTCACCCCGTGGGAAGACGTGCCGGCGGGTTCCGACGTGCTGTTCTACGAAGGCCTGCACGGCCTGGTCAAGACCGGCGATGTCGATGTCTCGGAGCATGTCGACCTGGGCATAGGCGTGGTGCCCATTGTCAACCTGGAATGGATCCAGAAAATCCATCGCGACGGCGCCGAGCGCGGATATTCCGCCGACGTGATCGTGGACACCATCCTGCGCCGCATGCCGGATTACGTGAACTACATCACACCGCAGTTCTCGCGCACCGACATCAACTTCCAGCGCGTGTCCACGGTGGACACCTCCAACCCCTTTATCTCGCGCGACATCCCGACGCCGGATGAAAGCTTCATCGTGATCCGCTTCCGCGACCCCAAGGGCGTGGATTTCCCCTACCTGCTGAACATGATCTGCAATTCCTTCATGTCGCGCCGCAACACCATCGTCGTCCCCGGCGGCAAGATGGGATTTGCCATGGAACTGATTCTGGCGCCCATCATTCATGACATGATCGCAGGCAAGAACAAGTAACCTGCTAAGGAAACTCTGAATAATCTAACCCTGGCGTCCGCGACCCAGACGGTGGAGCCAGCGATCCACTTTTCCCCACAGGTGTTCGCGCAGGCGCAGATGCAGCGGGCGGCGCTGCCAGTCGTGATAGCGGTGTTCGATGCTTGCGTTGAAGTCGTCTTCGAACAACGCCTGCAAGGCGCGCGCAAAAGCCGCGTCCTTCACTTCCTGATTGGCCTCGAGGTTCCAGCGCAGGTTCCAGCGATCGAGATTGCTTGATCCGATCGACGCCCAGTCGTCGCACAGATTGAGCTTGGTGTGCAGCACGCGCGGCTGGTATTCGAAAATGCGCACGCCGCTGCGCAGCAGGCCCGCATAAAAGCGGCGGCCGGCGAGACGCACCGCCGGGTGGTCGGTGTGCGGCCCGGGCAGCAGCAGGCGCACGTCGACGCCACGGCGCGCGGCCAGGCGCAGGGTCCGGCGCACGCGGCGTACCGGAATGAAATAGGCGGTGGCGATCCAGACCCGCTCGCGCGCCGTGCGCACCTGCCTGATGAGCGAGCGCTGGATCTCCTGCCTGGCGGGGCCCTGACCGATGGTGACGCGGCCGGCCATGGCCTGTGTGCCGGCGGCCGGTATAACCGATGCGGCAACCGCCGGCGGCAGATCGAGTGGTTGTGCTGCATGCCGGTTCCAGACATCGCCGAACAGCGCCTCCCAGTCGGCAAGGACAGGTCCCTCGATGCGGATCATGGTTTCGCGCCAGCCCGGCGTGCCCGCATGCGGCGGATCGAATTCATCGGTGATGCCCGCGCCGCCGACAAACGCCACCGCCCCGTCCACTTGCAGAAGCTTGCGGTGATCGCGCGCGAAATTGCGGAACCACTTGCCGGGATGAAGCGGGTTGTAGAACATGGGCGCTACGCCGCCTGCCGTAAGGCGCGCACGATCGTGCCGGCTGAGGCCGAGCGCGCCAAAGTCATCCACCAGCAGTTTGACTGCCACGCCGCGCGCGGCGGCCGCAGTCAGTGCCGCAATAAAGCGATCGGCGACCATGCCGGACTCGAACAGATAAATTTCCAGCAGGATGTAACGGCGGGCGCCGGCAATGGCGGCGATCATCTGCGGATAGAACCGGCCGCCATCAACCAGCAACTCGAAGCGGTTGCCCGCACGCCAGGGGAAGCGGTAAGCGGGTAAGAGATGCTTGTTCATGCCAGGCACACCGACGGGTGGCGGGGAGGCGCAGCCGGCGCGCGCGGATATACGGGATCAGGAAGATCGGGCATAACTCCCGACCAATTCGGCCTCGGCGAGGATATGGCCGCGCATGGCCTTTTCGAGCTTGGCCTTGGCGGGCACGCCCAGATCGGGAAGTATGATATCTAAAGCGTAGAGTTTATGAACATAACGGTGTTCTCCGGAAGGCGGACAGGGGCCGCCATAACCGGTGCTGCGAAAATCGTTCAACCCTTCCTTGGTTCCAGAGGGCAGTTGCTGCGCCCTCACGCCCTCCGGCAAACCTTTACTCTCCGGCGGCAGATTGTAAAGAACCCAGTGCACCCAGGTGCGTCCCGGGGCGTCGGGATCATCCACGATCAAGGCCAGACCTTTTGCCTCCTTCGGCACACCGGACCACACGAGGGGCGGAGAGATATTTTTGCCGTCACAGGTGTAGATCGAGGGAATCCCCTCATTGTGGCTGAAGGCGGGTGAAGTCAATGTCAGCGTCATGCGTCAGCCCTCCTGAATCCTTGGCAACTGTCCAATTTCATTCTACGGACCGGCGCTTCCACAGTAAATATAACACCGGGATCAGAAACAGCGAAACCAGCGGCGCGGTAATCATGCCGCCAACCATGGGGGCGGCGATGCGTTTCATGACTTCGGAGCCGGTGCCGCTGCCGATCATGATGGGTAACAGTCCGGCGATGATGACGGCGGCGGTCATGGCGAGCGGGCGCACGCGCAGCGCGGCGCCTTCGATGACGGCGGCTTGCAGTTCGGCGAGTGTCTTGGGCTGATGCCGCGCGTAGGCCTGGTTGAGATACACCAGCATCACCACGCCGAATTCGGCGGCCACACCGGCCAGCGCAATAAAGCCTACACCCACCGCGACGGAAAAGTTATAACCCAGCAGATACAACAGCCAGAAGCCGCCCACCAGCGCCAGGGGCACGGCGCCCATCACCATCAGCGACTGCGTGAGGTTGCGAAAGCTGAGATAAAGCAGCAACAGGATAATCGCCAGCGTGAACGGGATGACGTATTGCAGCCGTTGCCTGGCGCGCTCCAAATATTCGTATTGGCCGGACCAGGCGAGCGTGTAGCCGGCGGGCAGTTTGACTTGATCCGCAACACGCTGTTTTGCCTCGCTCACATAGGAGCCCAGGTCACGCCCTTCGATTTGCACATAAATCCAGCCGCTGAGCCGGGCATTTTCGCTTTTGAGCATGTCGGGGCCGTCGGCGATTTCAATCTTTGCTACGTCGCTTAACGCGATCTGTGCGCCGCCGGCGGCCACCACGGGCAGCAGGCGCAGTTGTTCCAGCGAGTCGCGCACTTCCTGCGGGTAGCGGATGTTGATCGGATAGCGCTCACGCCCCTCGACGGTCTCCGCGATGTTCATGCCGCCCACGGCGGCGCTGATGACCTCCTGGATGTCGGCGATGTTCAGCCCATACCGCGCGGCGGCGCGGCGGTCTATATCAATCATGATATAACGCCCGCCGGTGACACGCTCCGCATACGCCGACGTGGTGCCGGGGATGTCGCGCAAGGCGTTCTCGACCTGTTTGCTGAGTGTGTCTATCACCTGTAGATCAGGCCCGGCGATCTTCACGCCCACCGGGCTTTTGATGCCGGTGGCCAGCATGTCTATGCGCGTCTTGATGGGCATGACCCAGACGTTCGCCACACCGGGGAACTGCACGATGCGATCCAGTTCCTGTTTCAGTTTTTCCAGCGTCATGCCGGGACGCCACTCGCTTTTGGGCTTGAATTGAATCAGTGTCTCCAGCATGCTGAGCGGCGCGGGATCCGTAGCCGTGTCGGCGCGTCCGGCCTTGCCGAACACGCTGCGCACTTCGGGAACGGTCTTGATGAGTTTGTCGGACTGCTGTAGAAATTCCTGCGCCTTGCCGATGGACACACCCGGCAACAGCGTGGGCATGTACATGAGGTCGCCCTCGTCCATGTCGGGCATAAACTCACTGCCCAAGCGGCTCAAGGGATACATCATGCTCACCACCAGCAAGACGGAAACCAGCACCGTCAACTTAGGGATGCGCAACACGTTTTGCAGCAGCGGCTTGTACAGGGCGATGAGTACGCGGTTGATGGGATTTTTATGCTCCGCAATGACCCGGCCGCGAATCAAATACCCCATCAGCACCGGCACCAGCGTGATGGAAAGCCCCGCCGCGGCCGCCATCGCGTAGGTCTTGGTGTAGGCAAGCGGCGCGAACAGGCGTCCCTCCTGGCCTTCCAGGGTAAACACCGGAAGAAAACTCACGGTGATGATGAGCAGCGCAAAAAATAAAGGCGGGCCGACCTCAGAGGCTGCCTTGTACATCAACTCCCAGCGGTCATGCCCACCATGGCGCTCCAAATGTTTGTGCGCGTTTTCGATCATCACGATGGCGGCGTCCACCATCGCGCCCACGGCGATGGCAATGCCGCCCAGCGACATGATGTTGGCGTTGATGCCCTGGTAATACATCACCAGGAACGCGGCGAGTATGCCCAGCGGCAGGCTGACCACCGCCACCAGGGCCGAGCGCAGATGCAGTAAAAACGCCGCGCAGACCAGCGCCACGACGATGAATTCTTCAATCAATTTTTCCTTGAGATTATCCACCGCGCGCCGGATGAGGCTGGAGCGGTCATAGGTCTCGACGATTTCCACGCCTTGCGGAAGCTGTTTCTTGATTTCGGCCAGCTTGGCCTTGACCGCAGAGAGGGTGTCCAGCGCGTTGTAGCCGCTGCGCATCACGATGATGCCGCCCACCACTTCACCCTCGCCGTTCAGTTCCGCAATGCCTTGACGCAGTTGCGGGCCCAGGCGGATCTCGGCCACGTCTTCGAGCAACAGCGGCGTGCCGTTCTTGCTGACGCCCAAGGGTATGGCGCGCAAATCTTCGATCCCCGTGAGATAACCCTTGGCGCGCACCACGTATTCCGCCTCGGCCATTTCAATTACCGATCCGCCGACTTCCTGGCTGGCCTGCTCGACGGCGGCGCGCAACGTCGCCAGGGTGAGGTTGTAAGCACGCAGGCGCGCAGGGTTCACCACGATTTGGTATTGCTTCACCATGCCGCCCAACGTGGCCGCCTCGGCCACGCCCGGCACGGCGCGCAGTTGAAACTTGAGCACCCAATCCTGCAAGCTGCGCAACTGCGCTATATCGTGCTTGCCGCTGCGATCGATGAGCGCGTATTCGTAAATCCAGCCCACGCCGGTGGCATCGGGTCCCAGCGCGGTACGCGCGCCCTTCGGCAGACGGTCGGTCACCTGGCTCAAATACTCCAGCACGCGCGAGCGCGCCCAATAAAGGTCGGTGCCGTCGGCGAATAATACATAGATATACGAATCGCCGAAGAACGAGTAACCGCGCACCGTGGTGGCGCCCGGCACCGACAGCATGGTCGTGGCGAGGGGATAGGTGATTTGATCCTCTACCACCTGCGGCGCCTGGCCCGGGTAACTGGTCTTGATGATGACTTGCACGTCGGACAGATCGGGAATGGCGTCGAGCGGCATACGCATCACGGCGTATACGCCAAAGCCGCTGAGCAACAGCGCCAGCAGCAGCACCAATGCGCGGTTTGTGAGCGACCAGCGTATGACGGATGCGATCATGGTGCACCTCCCGCGCGCCGGCCTTTGGTCACCACATTTTTCTCGGCATCCGGCGCACTCAGGCGTTGCAATCCCGCCTTGAGATTGCTTTCGGAATCGAGCAGAAATTGCCCTGACGTAACGACCTGCGTCCCTTCTTCCAGACCTGAAATAATTTCGGTGCGCTCACCGTATTCGGCGCCCGCCTCGACCGTGCGCGCCGCGAATCTGCCTTCACCCAAGGCCACAATCACCCGGCTCTCCGTGCCGGTGCGTATCAGCGCCTCGCGCGGGATACTGAGCGCCACACGCTCATCGCCTGCGTGGAGGTACGCCTCGGCAAACATATTGGGCTTCAACAACAGATCGGGATTATCGAACCGCAAGCGCATCTTGATTGTGCGCGTCACGGGGTCCGCACTGGGGTATACGTACTCCAGTTTGCCGCGCCACACCTTGCCGGGCAGTGCGGGGACACGCAGCTCTGCGTCCGTACCGGCGGCCAAACCGGCGGCCTGTTGCGGGAACACATCCATCACCACCCATACGCTAGCCGGATCAACCAGACTCGCCACCACCGTGGAGGATTCCACAAACATGCCCTGACGCACGCCCAGCGATTCCACCACGCCGTCGGCGGGCGCGTAGACCTTGATCAGCGTTTCGGCCTTGCGGGTTTTATCCAGGACGGCAATCTGCTCTTCCGCCAGGCCCAGGGAGCGTAAACGCACGCGCGCCGCACTCCGCACAAAATTATTGCCCGACGCGACGGCCTGCAAGTACTCCTCTTGGGCGCTCGCGAGTTTGGGTGAAAACACCTCGAAGAGCAGATCGCCTTTGTGCACTTCTTCACCCACAAACGTGACATGCTGGCGTTCGATCCAGCCTTCATAGCGCAGATGAATATGCCGGATACGGTCCTCATCCCAGCTCACGTAACCCACGGCGGCGATGCGCCGCTTTAACACACTGCGCTCCGCAGGCTCGGTGCGTACGCCCATATTGTTGACCATCGCAGGTGAAATGGTGACGACGGCCGCGCCTCCGGTCGCTCCCGGCATCCTGCCTCCCGCAACATTAGCAGAACCCTTCGCTATCGCTCTTCCCTGTACGTTAGATGCATCATCGTAGATCGGGATGTAATCCATACCCATTTCGTCCTTGAGGGGCTTGTCGGCGGTGATCGCCGGGTTCATGGGATGCCGGTAGAATTTTGGCTTCTTTCCCTGGACGTCAGCGGAAGTCGCCGGCGCCCTATCCATCTTTCCCCCGTTCAGCCCGTAACGTTGCACGGCCATACCCGCCAGCACGCTCAATACGACGAGCACTGCCACCCAGATCCGCGGCTTCATGATGATTCTCCTTGCAGATACAACAATCGGGCCTGGGCCTTGGCGCGATCCACCCGCAGACGCAGGCCTTGCAGCCTGGCTTCCAGCTCGGTATTGCGTGCGCGGATAATTTCGGAAAAGGCGCCAAAGTTGCTCTGATACGCCTTGATCGCGGCCTCGGTATTTTGCCGGGCCTGGGGAAGAATTTCGTTCTGATACGCCGTGTCGCGCTCCCCGAGCAGTCGCCAGGCGACGTAATCCGTCGCGAGGGCGTGCAGCAGGTCGCGCTTGCGGTCGTCGCGCGCATAACGCGCGGCATGCACCTGTTGCTGGCTCGCGGCGAGCCGCCTGTCCTGACGTTTGTCGGGGAACAGAGGCAACTCCACCGTGACCATCGCCGATACATAATCCGTGCGCCCTCCGCCGCGCAGGCCGTAATTCACCCCCACCCCCCAGCCCGGCTGGTACTGGGCGCGTGCGATCTCGACGTCACTCTGCCCGGCGTTCACCAGAGCATCCTCCACACGCATGAGCGGATGCGCATCCAGACGCGCCTCGATCTCCTCACGACGCGCCGGCTCGGCGAGCACGGGAAAATCTTGAGCGAGCGGCCGCTCCGGTTGATGCGAACCCAGCCATTTAGCGAGTTCGGCCTGGGCCACCGCGCGCTCGGTCTCGATGCCCGCCAGCCGTTCCTTCACCATCCGCTGCTCCAGTTCCACGCTCAATAGATCCTGCGGCGTGGCAAGACCCGCGCCATATTGCGACTGCGCCACTTCGGTCAATTGCTTGAGCAGCTGCTGCGACTGTTGCACCACGCTGAGGGCTTGCGTCTGGTAGTACACCTCCAGCCAACCGGCGCGCACGGCGTTGAGCACGTTGCGCCGCTGCTGCTCCGCACGCGCCCGTTCGGCGTCCGACATCGCCTCCGCCCGGCGCTGCTTGAAGTGCAGACTGTTTCCCGGCGGGAAGGCTTGCTGCGCGCCCAACGTGAGCATGGTGAAGTCATCGCCGGTGACACTAAGATTACGGGTGGGAACGTCTTGCAGGCCGAGGCTTAGCGTAGGATCGGGCAACTGGCCGTCCGCCACCGCTTGCTCCTGCTCGGCCGCGGCGAGTGCGCCGTAGCGCGGCAACAGCGGATCGGCGGCGAGCGCCAACTGTTCCGCCTCGCTCAAGGTCAGCGGGATTGTCGCTCCCGGCATCCTGCCTCCCGCGACATTACTACGTCCCTGTACGTCATCGGGATGATCGGCCGCGTTGACCGGCGCCACGGTCAGCACCAGCAGTGCGGCAATACAAAAAACCAGATAATTCTGGAAACAGTGAGACATGACGGCTCTCCTTAAAGAAAACTAAACGGACGTTTAGAAACTCAAGGACGAATCATCAGACTTGCAGGATGCAGAACCTCGTTAAGATAGGAGGATTGGCGTGCTCGGGGAGAGCCGCCGGGGTAAGAGACGCAGTTTCTAAAACAGGGCTGATGCCGATACGCGCCGAAGGCGCGGGCGGCAGAAACAGAGGCTCCGCGAAACCGGCTTGATCGGAATCCTGAACATGCCGCGAGACCGCGCAGCTCACGCCGGGCTGGCAATCGGTGTGACCGGCATCGGCCTTCTGCTGCACGCACTCCGGGCACATACCCGGCTCGACGGCCGCAGCCCCGGCCGCCATTACGCACGGCTGCAACGCCACGGATAGCCACACCATGGCGAGCAAGGCCAGCACGCTGCGGGCTAGTGTGTGGCGGCGTTGACGCAAATAATGGAGCATGGGTAACTCTCTGTCGGATCCGCTACGCTTGATCCGATCCACATAGCTTTTCCATTCTACTGCTTAAGTTACGGCCTCGCAAGAGGTGACACTCACCGGATGGGCAGACACTGGCCGATGGAGCCGGGGCCGCACAGTGTTTGATCTATCCAGATGGCGTTTTCCAGATTCGCGCCGCTGAGGTCGGCGCCGTCCGGATTCGCGCCGGTGAGGTCGGCGTAGGACAGATCCGCGCCGCTGAGATGAGTATTAGTGAGATTGGCGTTACGCAGGTTCACGCCCTTCATCTTCGCCCGGCTCAACTCGGCATCGCTGAGATCGCTGGAGTTGAGATTGCTGTAAGAGAGGTCATTGCCCGGCATTTGGGTCTGGCGCAGATCCGCGCCGCTGAGATTGGCATTTCGCAGTATGGCGCCGCGCAGATCCTGCCCGCTGAGCGCAGCCCCTTCCAGCGCACAGTTACTCCAGTTCACGCCGGGGCGCGGCGGGGCCTGGCACTCCGACGTGGGATTGATAGTGGGGTTCGGATAATAATAGGCCAGCAGGCCCACCCCTCCCAGCAGAACCAGTGCGAGGAATAGTTGCGGCAGATAACGTTCCCGCCGCGGAGCTGCAACACTGCGCAGATGAGCCTTGGTCAAGCGATGCTGGATAAGCTCGACGGGTTCGGGTTGACGGCGGTCGCTGAACCGGCGCCGCTGCCGGGCAAATTCCCCTGCGCCTTCCGCACGATCGCGCCGGTCCATACCGCTGCGCTCGTCCTCCCAGCGCCGCGCATCCTTGAGCCGCTGCAGTTGCTCGTCTTCATCGGCCTGGTCGCCCGGCCCGCGGAGGATGGACGGGTGCAATTGGGGAAATGCCGACAATGGCTGCCATTCCTCCATGTCTACACTCAACTCATCGCCTTCGTGAACCCGGCCAAGCAGGATATAACGGCTCACCAGACCCGTTGGAAAGGGGCCCCGCACCTGCCCGCCACGGCGGGTATACCATAATTGTTTTGCCTGCATCGTTGCCTACATCATTACCGGTCAAGCTGGATTAGACAACTCATGTATATTGCAAAATCAATGCCAAAAATTTGGCTCTACCCTCTCAAGAGCCGCGCTGTGCGGCCGATATTCTATTGTCAGGGGGTATAAAATGGCTTCCTTTATATAGTGAACAACTCCCAAGCGCCACAGATCACCGGCAGCGCAGCACCCTTCACCTCCAAGTTAACCCCGGGGGACACCCCTGCTATTCTGCGCTCCTGGCAGATAGGGCAAACCTTAACCGCGGAAGTGCTCGCTCCTGCGCAGGACGGCGTCACCTTGCTGCGGATCAACGGCGCGCTGATGAGCACTCAGACCACCCTGCCGCTCACCCCCGGACAAACCTTACAGGTAAAGGTCATCGCCACCGGTGCACCACCGGTGCTGCAGATCATGACGCCGGAGACAACGCTAGCCCCAACGACGACCGATACACTCAACCAGTCGCTGCGCGCCGCCCTGCCGAGGCAGGCTCCCCTGTCCCCCTTATTGGCGAATCTCGTCTGGCTGGCGCAGACGAAAAACGGCAGCGTGTCCGGCTTGCCGCCTGCCGTGGTGGAGACTGCCCGGCAAGTATTCAGCACCTTGTCCACGCCCCAGGATCTCTCGACAGGCGCCGGCCTGTCGGCTTCATTGCAGCGCTCCGGCCTGTTTCTGGAAGCTCGTCTGAGCCAGGCGGATACCACTGCACTGGAAACCGATTTCAAGGCCGGATTATTACGCCTGCGCGAGGTCCTGCTCACCACAGAGGCAACGGCATCCGCGCCGGGCAAACTGTCGCAGACGAACCCTGCTTCACCGTCCTCACCGGCACCGGCCCAAATGCCCTCTCAGACCGGAACCGCCGTTGAAACACGCGTTCATGCTCAAGCAAACATAGCACCGCTTTCAGACTCAGCAACGTCCGCCCCACCCCCCCTGCGCGGCGCGCCGGTGCATGCGCAGCCGGTAACCGGCCCAACACTCGCCGAGGCCGGGTTGCGGGCCGAAACCACTGCTGAGCTGTTAAATCAGGTCCAGGGAGGCCTTGCCCGCGTGCAACTCAGCCAATTGGCCAGCCTTCCAAACAGCGATTCCAGTCCGCCTGCGTGGGTCCTCGAATTACCCGTGCGGCACGCGGGCGAGTCTCACGTCATTCAAGTGCGCATCGAGGCCGACGACCCATCGTCTCACCCGGAGCAGGCCGGGCAGGAACGGAAGGATTGGTTGGTCACGCTGGCGTTGGATCTTAAAGGGCTGGGACCGCTACATATAAAGGTAAGTCTACGCGAAGAAAAGGTATCGGCCTCGTTCTGGGCCGACCAGGGGGAGACCGTCGAACTCCTGACCCGGCATCTCGACCAGTTACGCAATCAAATGAACAAAGCCGGTCTGAATGTTGCATCCATCAGTTGTGCCACAGGGTGCAGGCCACCGCCACGAAACAACCACGGGTCTCCTCCCCTGCTGGACATCAAGATATGAGTACCGTGTCTGACCGCCCGCCGGACAAGGTCGTGGCGCTGCGCTATGAGGGCGTGGGTGCGCCGCGGGTCACCGCCAAGGGAGAAGGCCTGGTCGCGGAAAAGATTTTGGAGCTTGCCAAGGAGCACCATATTCCACTCCACGAGAACCCGGCTCTGGTCGCCGTGCTGGCGAAACTGGAGCTAGGGGATGAAATCCCCGTGGCTTTGTACAAGGCCGTGGCGGAGGTCATCGCCTTTGCCTACATGGTGAGCGGTAAGGTACCCATTCGCGCTTCAGAAGCGTAACGTGGCATGCGTAACTCAAGAAGTGGTAAGTCCGGCCGCTAATATGTTAAGGAAGCTCTGATTTATGCATGTTGAACCGCCAAGACGCCAAGAACGCCAAGACTTTTATTTACAAATTCAAGCCTTTTTTCTTGGTGACCTTGGCGCCTTGGCGGTTGGCGATATATTTTTCAGAGTTTCCTTAAGAAATAGTTAAGATCTGTTTGCCTCTTAGAGGTCTTGAGTTGTATAAATCAGCATATTCCCCTAGTATGTCGGCATTTTGACATAGGGGTCAGAAAGGTGGGACGACATGGCTATCCAATATTCAACAACGAGATTTAACGGAGGGCCGTGTGTTGGCTAGCGAGAAGGGCCAAAAGCGTCTTACGGACGTGCTGCAGCGGCGCATTCTAATTATAGATCATGAGCCCGAGCACCGTGCGCACCTGACCCGCATGCTTGAAGACGGGGGCTTTCAAAATATTCTCACGGCTCCCAGCGGACATCAGGCGCTGTCCGTGCTGCAACTCAGCCTGCAAGAGGGACAGAGCGATATCCAAGCCATACTCTTGCACACCCGGTTGCCGGACATGGACGCCTACAGCCTAGGGCGTCGCCTGCACGAACACGTGGACTTGGGTACGATTCCTATCCTTCTGCTGAGCCCGCCGGCCGCCGATCAGGCCGAAATTATACGTTCCGGCTATACCGTCGGCGCCACCGACATCCTGTTTGACCCCATCCCGCCGACCGAACTGTTGCCGCGCCTCACCACCTCACTGTTCCTCAAGATAGAGCGCGATCTGCGCAAACACCGGGAAAGGGAACTGCAAACCGAGCTGGTCAATTACAAGGCCACCGAAGCGCGCCTGGAATATCTGGTCGCCCATGATGACCTTACCGGCCTCTACAACCGCAGACGCCTGGAACAGCTGCTGGAGCTTTCCGTCATCTCCGCGCACCACCACCAGCGCACCGGCGCCCTGTGTTATCTGGATCTCGATCAGTTCAAGGTCATCAACGACAGCGAAGGCCATAATGCCGGCGACAACCTGCTGGTGCACGTGGCGGCGATCCTAAGGGACCTGTTGGGGAATCACGCCACCATCGCACACATCAGCTCCGATGAGTTTGCCGTGCTGATAGATAACACCACCGAGCACGTCGCCATGGAAACCGCCGAGGCGATACGCCAGGCCCTGGATGAATTCAAATATCAAGCCGGCAAAAAGACTTACTACATCGGCGTCAGTATCGGCGTGGCGATGATCTACCCGCGCGACAAGGTCACCGCCAGCGAGATCCTGGCCCAGGCCGACCAAGCCTGCTACATGGCCAAGGTGAAGGGCCGCAACCGCGTGCACAAATACAACTCCGGCGACAGTGTGATGCACGCGCTGCAAAGCGATGTCTACTGGGGCCCGCAGATTCGTCACGCCCTGACCCATGACCGCTTCCGTTTAGTCTTTCAGCCCGTGTTGCAGCTCTCGGATGACAAGATCACTCACTACGAGGTGTTGATCCGCATGCTGGGCGACGAGGATCAGCTGATCGAGCCCGCCAATTTCATTCCGATCGCCGAGCGGATGGGATTGATTCAGGAAGTTGATTTCTGGGTCATCGGCGCCGCGCTGGACTGGCTGCACAACCTGCCCGCGCACCTCTCGCATCTCGCCGTCAACATCAATCTCTCCACCCAGGGCCTGGCCGACCCGGCCCTGCTCCCGCTGCTGCGCGACAAGCTGCGCGTCACCGGGGTGGACGCGCGGCGCATCACCTTTGAGATCACCGAGACCGCGGCGATCGCCAACATCGGCCAGACCCGCAAGGTGGTGGAGCAGATCCGCGCGCTGGGCTGCCAGTTCGCCCTGGATGACTTCGGCGCCGGGTTTAACTCCTACAATTACCTCAAGCACTTCCCCGTGGACTACCTCAAAATTGACGGCATCTTCATCGTCAATCTCGTGAACGACCCGGTGGATCAGGCACTGGTGAAATCCATGATCGAGATCGCCCACACCCTGGGCAAGAAGACCGTCGCAGAATTCGTAGAAACGGCCGAGGCGCTGAAGTTGCTGAAGGAATACGGCGTGGATTACGCCCAAGGACATTATCTCGGCAAACCGCAGGCGGCGTTGGTGCGGTATTAAATCGGGCTCGAATTTGTGATGTGCGACAACCTGCTGCCTTGTAGATCTACCCCTGAGTCTTGTAATAGTTAATCAAGCCATTGGTGGACGAGTCGTGTGACGTGACCTGCGCGGCATCTTTCAACTCGGGTAGAATCTTTTGCGCAAGTTGTTTGCCCAGTTCCACGCCCCATTGGTCGAAGGAGTTTATATTCCAGATCACGCCCTGCACAAAGATCTTATGCTCGTAAAGGGCGATCAGCGCGCCCAGACTCTTCGGCGTTATCTTTTTGAGCATAATAGAGTTGCTGGGCTTGTTGCCTGCGAAGACTTTATGCGGCAGCAGTTTTTCCAACGCCGCGCCGCTAACGAAGGCCTCTACCAACTCCGCGCGCGCTTCGTGTTCCGTCTTGCCTTTCATGAGCGCCTCGGGCTGAGCGAAAAAGTTTGATAGCAGGATTCTGTGATGATCGCCGATGGGATTATGTGTTTCTATCGGCGCGATAAAGTCGGCGGGGACAAGCGGAGTGCCCTGGTGCAATAATTGATAAAAGGCATGTTGCCCGTTGGCGCCCGGCTCGCCCCAGATCACCGGCCCTGTTGAATAGTCCACACATTCGCCGTCGCGTGTGACGCTCTTGCCGTTGCTCTCCATATCGCCTTGCTGAAAATAGGCGGGGAAGCGGTGCAGATACTGGTCGTAAGGCAAGATGGCGTGCGTCTGCGCGCCGAAAAAGTTGTTATACCAAATACCCAGCAGCGCCAGAACGACCGGCATATTTTTTTCAAAGGGAGCGCTGCGAAAGTGTTCATCCATGTCATGCGCGCCGGCGAGTAATTCTTCAAAATTGTCCATGCCGATAGAGAGCACGATGGGCAGCCCGATGGCCGACCATAGCGAATAACGCCCGCCCACCCAATCCCAGAACTCAAACATGTTGCGTGTATCGATGCCAAACTTTGCGACTTCTTTTGCATTCGTGGAAACCGCGACAAAATGTTTGGCCACCGTTGTTTCGTCCCGGGCAGCTTTTAAAAACCATGCGCGCGCAGTGTGGGCGTTAGTCAGCGTCTCCTGGGTGGTGAAGGTCTTGGAGGCGATGATAAATAGGGTTGTTTCAGGATTGAGCCGTTTGAGCGTCTCGGCGATATGCGTGCCGTCCACGTTGGATACGAAATGTGCTTGCAGTCCCGGTTTTGCATAAGGTCTGAGCGCCTCACAAACCATCACCGGACCGAGATCGGAGCCGCCGATGCCGATGTTGACGATGTCGGTAATGGTCTTGCCTGTATAACCCTTCCAGGCGCCGCTACGCACCGACTCCGTGAATATCTTCATCTGCGCCAGCACCCGATTAACTTCAGGCATCACGTCTACGCCGTCAACCACAATAGACCGGTTGGAGCGATTGCGCAGGGCGACGTGCAGTACGGCGCGCTGCTCGGTGACGTTAATCTTTTCACCGGAAAACATGCTCTCTATCCAGGTCTTGAGATCGGCCTGTCTCGCCAGCGCGAACAGCAGAGACAAGGTCTCTTCTGTGATGCGGTTTTTTGAGTAATCGAGCAGGATGTCCTTAAATGCGAGGAAATATTTTGTAAAGCGCTGCGGATCGGCTGCGAACAATTCGCGCATGTGCAGCGGCGCGATCTTTTTATGGTGCGCCTGTAAGGCCAGCCAGGCCTTGGATTGGGTCAACGAACTCACGTTATCGTTCTGCTAATAAACACAGACATCACCGCTGACATCACCTCCCAGACTTATCTCATTGCGCCAGCATTGATATTCACGCTCGAACAGCCGGTTGGCCTCGGCGGGGCCCCATGCGCCGGCCGGATAGCTGTGAATGAAATCACGTTCCATGGACCACGTCTTCAAAATCGGGTCCACTACCTTCCAGGCCCAGCGCACCTCGTCATAGCGCAGGAACAGCGAGTGATCACCTTCAATCACATCCAGCAATAAGGCTTCATAGGCGTCGAGTTGGGCCTCGAATTCTTCACGATAACTGGCATCGAGACTCACGGTGCGGGTATGCATCTTGAGCCCCGGCAGTTTGGTTTGAATCTCGACGCGCAGACATTCCTCGGGTTGTATGCCGAGCAAGATCCAGTTGGGACGCAACTGCTCCGTCACGGCCTCGCGGAATAACTGCTGCGGCGCATGTTTGAAGCGGATGGCGATATAGGAGGTCGGCTTGGCCATGCGCTTGCCGGTGCGCACATAAAACGGCACGTTGCGCCAACGCCAGTTGTCAATGTAGAACTTGATCGCCGCATAACTCTCCGTGGTGCTGTTGGGTGCGACGCCCTGCTCATCGAGGTAACCGGCGACCTTTTGGCCGTCCACGGCGCCGCGCCCGTATTGGGCGCGAAAGGCGTGCGCGTGCACCGCGCTCTGCGGGATGGGCCGGATGGATTTCAATACCTTCACCTTTTCATCGCGCAGCGACTCGGCGTCCATGTTGGCCGGCGGCTCCATAGCGACTAAGGTCAACATCTGCAGCAGGTGGCTTTGCAACATATCGCGCAGCGCGCCTGCGCCGTCGTAATAATCCGCGCGCCCGGCGATACCTTGGGTTTCGGAATGGGTGATCTGCACGTGGTCAATGTAATTGCGGTTCCATAACGGCTCCAGCATGATATTGGCAAAGCGGAACACCAACACGTTCTGCACCGTGCCCTTGCCTAGGTAGTGGTCAATGCGAAAGATCTGTTGCTCTGAAAAATGCCGGTGCAGTCG
Source organism: Gammaproteobacteria bacterium (assembly GCA_016195665.1). NCBI lineage: Bacteria > Pseudomonadati > Pseudomonadota > Gammaproteobacteria > Gammaproteobacteria bacterium. The sequence continues at coordinate 26,900 of JACPZD010000036.1, forward strand.
CTCCTCAAGGGTCTGGGCGCTTTCCACGTCATAGCCAAAAGGTTTTTCGATGACCAGCCGCCGCCAGCCGCCATCCTCTTGAGGCAGGCCGGCGTCGGCCAGATGCTGACTCACCGTCGAAAATTCGGCCGGACGGATGGCCATGTAAAACACCACATTGCCCGGGAAATGATTAGCGGTTGTGAGTGTGTCTTTCAGGCGATGATAGGACTCGACATCCTCGAGATCGCCGTGAAAATAATGCAACCGTGTACAGAAATGGGCAAACACCTGCTCATCCAGCCCTTTCCGGACGCGGGTCTTTAACAGGGCGGCCACTTCGTCGCGCCATTGCTCGGTGGTCCACTCGCGCCGCCCGAAGCCCATGATCACCATGCCTTCAGGCAGACGTGCAGCCTGTTCGAGGTGGTACAAGGCCGGCAATAATTTATTCTGGGAAAGGTTGCCGGTCGCGCCGAAGATGACAAAGGTGCAAGGTTCAATCATATCGAATCCTTTCCTGCTCCCGCAGGGAGCAGGAAACAAGAACGCCCTCTCCCCTCGGGAGAGGGCGGGGTGAGGGAGACGGAGAGTTGCACAGGTTTCATTTTTTATCCTTCGTGTGTGAGGCATGGCCGCCAAAGGCGTTACGCATCAGCGACAGCAGGCGATAACCATAACCGCTGTCGCGGCTTGCAAAGCGCATTTGCAGAGCGAGCGTCATGACCGGGGTGGCGATGCCTTGATCCACGCCCTCGATGGCGGTCCAGCGCCCTTCGCCGGAGTCGTCCACCTTGGCTGAAAATTGCTCCAGGAATTGATCGGTGCTCTGCGTACCTTTGCTGTTCAAGGCCTCGGCCGTGAGATCGAGCAGCCAACTGCGCACAACGGAACTGTGGCGCCACAACTCGGTGATCTGCGCAAGATCGAGATTGAATTCCTGCTTGCCGTGCAGCAGGGACAACCCCTCCCCAAAGGCCTGCATCATCCCATATTCGACGCCGTTGTGTATCATCTTGGTGAAGTGCCCGGCGCCGACAGGACCGACATGAGCCCAGCCCCGATCAGGCGCGGGGGCGAGCACTTTCAACACCGGCGCCAGCACGGCGGCGGTCTCTTTGCTGCCGCCCACCATCAGGCAGTAGCCGTTTTGCAATCCCCAGACGCCGCCCGAGGTACCGGCGTCCATGAATCCGATGCCGTGCCCGGCTAGCAGTGCGCCGCGCCGTTCGCTGTCGTGGTAATTCGAATTGCCGCCGTCCACGATAATGTCGCCCCGCGTCAATTGCGGAATCAATTCCTCTATCATCTGTTCGGTCGGTGCGCCGCTCGGCAGCATCAGCCATAGGACACGCGGGGTTTTGAGTTGGGCAATCGCCTCCGCGACGGATAACGCCGCGATCAAACCCTCCTCGCGCGCGAGTTGTTGGGTGATCTCCGCCGAGCGGTTGAAACCGGCGACCTCGATGCCGCCCCGGCACAAGCGTCGCGCCATGTTGGCGCCCATCTTGCCCAGACCAATCAGTGCTATTCTCATGACCGCTTCCTCGTTTTTCATTATAGTTGTGTTAGCAGGCTGTTGAGAAACAGCCTGCGTGCAGCCCACGGATGGGCTGCCATTTTTCAAACACGCTGTATGTGTTTGAAAAATGAAACAAAGCAAAAACCGCACTTTTTGCTTTGTGTGTTGGAAAAGCCCATGGAAGGGCTTTTTCAACATCCTGTTGGCAAACCAATAATAAGGCGATAATCATGCCAACCTCCTACAGAATAGCTTTATACAGAGACACTTTCGCAGCAAAATAGGCCATGCACAAGATTTTCTTCGCAGCCAGCGAGGCGCACCCGCTCATCAAGACCGGCGGCCTGGGCGACGTCGCCGGCAGTCTTCCCATCGCGCTGAGCCAACTCGGGCAGGATGTCCGGCTGGTGCTGCCCGCCTACCGTGAGGCGCTGGCGCAGATCGAGGGGTTTCAGGTCATTGCCGCCTTACAATGCGCCGACACGGCGGTGCGCATATTAGAAAGTCAACTTCCCGGCAGTCCGGTCCCGGTCTGGCTGGTGGATGCACCTCACTACTTTGATCGGCCGGGCGGGCCCTATGCAGACCCCGATGGCCGCGACTGGCCGGACAACGCTGCGCGCTTTGCCTTGTTCGCGCGCGCCGTGACCGCCCTCGCGCTCGGCCGGGCGGGCCTCAATTGGCAGCCCGATCTGGTGCACTGTAACGACTGGCAGACCGGCCTCATCCCCGCCCTGCTGGCCCGTGAAACCAGCCGCCCCGCGACCGTTTTCACTCTGCATAACCTCGCCTACCAGGGTCTGTTCGCGCGGGAGATTTTTGAATTACTCGATCTGCCCAGTGTGCTATGGAGCCCCGAGGCCATGGAGTTTCATGGGCAGTTTTCCTTCATCAAGGGCGGGCTGGTGTACGCCGACCGTCTTACCACGGTGAGCCCCACCTATGCCGAGGAGATACGCACCCCGGCGCTGGGTTATGGTTTTGAAGGGCTGCTCAATCACCGCGGCCATGACCTTACCGGCATCCTCAACGGCGCCGACTACGCCGTGTGGGAGCCTTCCCGCGACTCTTTTATCGTAAAAAATTATGACTCCAGGACCATACATCTCAAGGCGCTCAACAAGGCCGATCTGCAACGGCGCTTCGAGTTACCGGTGCTGAAAGACGTGCCGCTGATCGGCATGATCGGGCGGCTGGTGGAGCAAAAAGGTGTGGATCTGCTGTTGGCCGTTCTCCCGCAACTGCTCCGTCATCCCGTGCAACTGGTTCTACTCGGCAGCGGCGAAGACACCCTCGAACAGGCCTTGCAAGACTGGGCCAAGGCCCATCCGGAACGCATCGCTGTACATCTGGGTTATAGCGAGGACCTGGCGCATCGCATCGAGGCGGGGGCTGACATGTTCCTCATGCCTTCGCGCTTCGAGCCGTGCGGACTGAATCAGATCTACAGTCTACGCTATGGGACCGTGCCGATCGTGCGCCGCACCGGCGGCCTCGCCGACACAGTGGTGGACGCCAGCGCAGAGACATTAGCTGCAGAAACCGCCACTGGCTTCGTATTCAACACCCCCGCGCCACAAGCGCTGCTGGCCACTCTGTTACGCGCTCTCAGCCTGTTCACTCAAACCCAGCGTTGGCAGCGCCTGGTCAAGACGGGCATGGCGCAGGATTTCAGTTGGAAAAAAAGTGCGCAACAGTATCTCGCTGTCTATCAACAGGCATTGGACGATCATCGATCGGCTTAGGCGGCGATTATCAATCCTGTTTTACTTATCCCCACTCCGTCTCTCCCGCTAGTATAGGGGAAGGGAAACGTATAGGAGAGTGCTGTCTAATGAACTTCATTAGTATTTTACAAGGAGATTAACCATGTCAGAGAATGGCTTTCATGTACACGGCGCGCATGAGCATGAAGTCGAGCACCAGGCGCAGAGCGGTTCCGGCCTGGCGCAATACGTCGCAATCTTCACCGCCTTGCTTGCCACGTTCGGCGCCATCGTCAGTTATCAGGGCGGCAACACGCAAAACGAGGCGATGTTGTCCAAAAACGAGGCCGTGCTGAAAAAGACCGAGGCCTCTGACCAGTGGAACTTCTATCAGGCCAAGAGCAACAAAGGTCACCTTATGGAGCTTGCGGCGGACATCGCGCCTGCCGATAAGCAGGAGTATTACAAAAAGCAGATTGAAAAATATGAGACGGAAAAAGCCGAGATCAAATTGAAGGCGGAGGCTTTGGAAATGGCATCAAAACAGGCGGATGCACAAAGCGAACAGTTCATGCGTCCGCATCACAAATTGGCCGAGGCGATGACCTTCATTCAGATCGCCATCTCGCTCGCCTCCATCACCGTACTCACCCGCAGAACCTGGCTGTTCGCCGCCGCGGGCGTTGCCGCCGCGGGTGGGATTGCGTTGTGGGTCATCGCCTGGTTGATGTAGCGCCCCATGAAGGAGATTCTCTACGATTGGGGCGGTGCTAACGTCAGAGTATTTCACTGGATTAACGACCTCCGCGGTGAAGTGATAGACCGCATCATGCTGTTAGGCACGCAGCTCGGCAGCCATACGAATTTTGAGATTTATTTGGCGCTATTGGCCGTAGTTGCCGTACTTTCAGTTTCCAGAAATCCTGCGCAAAACCGTTCGGGCGAGCGAGCCCTGGCTTGGTTAATGGTAATCAGCGTATTGAGCATAGCCTATCTACTCGATGAAGCCCTGCTGAGCTGGCTTAAACCCGCGCTCGATTTTTCCCGTCCTCCGCTCGCCTTGTCGCAGGGCACTGTGCACATCGTGGGGAGACCCGAGTACCATTATAGTCTCCCGAGCGGACACGCCTCCTTCGCCATGCTGATGGCGGCAAGCCTGTGGCCGGTACTGAATGGTTACTCGCGGATCGCCGGCATCATCCTGGTATTGTGGGTGGGGTTATCACGCGTCAGTTTGGGAGCACACTTTCCCGCCGATGTGCTCGCCGGTTATCTATCCAGTTTAATGGTGGTCTTGCTGGTGCGCGGCGCGTTACACAGTCTGCTTCGCTACCGTGCCAAACCGGGGACGCTCTGACACATCAGAGATTCTTTATCAGCCTCTCAACAAACCCAGCTACTGATTAATGCGACTTGTCCCGCTCTTCGCTGGTACACACCCAATAACCGCTGTGTGTCTGCTTGGCCTTATACATCGAACGGTCCGCACAACGCATCAGGCTGCCGATATCCGCGCCGTGTTCAGGCCAGAGAGCAATCCCGATACTAATGCTGGTCTTGAGAATCAAACCTGTAATGACAAACTTCACTTCCAATGCCTTGAGAATCTTCTCGGCACAACGAATGACCCCTTCCAAGTCTATGCCCGGCAATAAGGCCACAAATTCATCTCCGCCCAAACGGGCCACAGTGTCGCTCTCGCGCAGCGCCTTCACCAGCCGCTCGGCCACCTGCTCCAATAAGAGATCCCCTATCTGATGCCCGTGCAGGTCATTAATCTCCTTAAAGGAGTCGAGGTCCATGAGCAACAACCCGACGATATCATGCTTGCGCTGACCCGCCTGCATGAGCTGCCCGGCCTGCGTGTATAAAAAGACGCGGTTGGGCAGCTTGGTGAGCGGATCATGGGTTGCCTGATATTCAAGGCTGGCGGACTCTCTCCGCGCCTCACGAAGCTTGTTGACCATTGCACGGGTATTTTCCACCGCTCGCTGCAAGCTCACGGCAAGGCTGCCCAACTCGTCTTGGCTGGTCGCGGCGATCTCGACATCGAGATCGCCCGCCGCCATCCGCCGCGCCGCCCCATCGAGCGCCTTGAGCCGGCGGCTGATATAGCCGGAAATAACGACTGCCAGCGCCAACCCCAATACCAGCGAAACCACCAAGGCGGCGACAATCAAGACTCGCGCCGATTCATAAAGACGATCGCCACGACGGCTCGCCTCCACCCCGCCCTTTATATTAAGAGCAGCCAGCTTATCCAAATGCTGCGTCATCTCATTAAAGCGCTGTTGAGATTCTCCACGCAGCAAGGCCCACGCCTCCTCATCTTTGTTGACCAGGGAGAACACAATAATCTGCGCGTGAACTTTAAGATAGGCATCCCAGGCCTGTACGAAATTTTGGTAGAGCTTTTCCTCCTCCTGTATGGAAATCAGGCGTTGGTAATCGTGCTGCGCGGTGGTAATTTTATTTAATTGCTTGTCTAATTCCTGCTCGTAGGAACGCCTATCCTCTTCGGAAGTAGAAAGGACATGCTGCACCTCGGCGATGCGGAATTGGTCAATATGATTATTGATATTCGCGCTCGCCACTATGCTCGGCAGCCAGTCCAGCTCTATCTCGGTCGAGACGTACTTGACCTTACCCAAGTGCTCAAGGGCGTAGACCCCAATAAACCCGGACAAGCCGAGCAGGAACAGAAACGCCAAGATGAGCTTGGTCAGGATTTTGAGGTTATAGAACCATTGCACCCCCCAACGGTATCCCAGCGATCTTGACCGTGCAATAGCATCCAGGCGCCCGGATGAAGATCGGCGCAGAATCTGGGTATAATAGAGAGTTCACAAAACCTTGAGCCTTCAATTCCATAAGGGCGCCTCTAAAAATGATGGATTTTGCTTCAAGACAAGGCGCAGCGCCGTCGAGCAGGGCAGCATACACGCCAGTATGTGAGCAGAGCAGACAAGCTGCAACGCAGTATTGAAGCAAAAGACGCATTTTTAGAGATGCCCTTAAGACTGGTCTACCCTGCCCAACGACACCCAAAACACTACGACCTAATCCATGGCCAGTAAATTAAGCGACAAGGAACTGCGCAGCCGCGTCAAGCTGTTAGGCAGCCTGCTGGGGAATGTGCTCCACACACAGGCCGGCGGCCGTGTGCTTAAAGCGGTCGAGATGCTGCGCAAGGGCTACATCGGCTTGCGCAAACAACCTAATCCGCGCAAGCGGCGCCGCCTCACACAGCTTATCAATACCCTGGATACCGAGACACTCAGTCACGTGATCCGCGCCTTCAGCACCTATTTCAGCCTGGTCAATATCGCGGAGGAAGACTATCAGCACCGGCAACGCCGCCTGCAGGTGCGCGCCGGCGGGCCGCTGTGGGTAGGCTCCTTCGATCACACCCTGCGTCAGCTCCACTCGCAGGGCATCAAACCCGAGCAGTTGCAAAGCCTGCTCGATCGTCTTGCCTATATTCCGGTGATTACCGCACACCCCACCGAGTCCAAGCGGCAGACCATCATGGAGGCGCTGCGGCGGATCTTCGTCACCAGCTCACGCCTCAATGACTCGCGGCTCGGCAAGCGCGAGCGCGAGGAGGTCATCGAAAAGCTGGAAAGTCAGATTCAGATCCTGTGGAAGACCGACGAGATGCGCGTCCAGCGCCCGCAAGTGCGCGACGAAATCAAAAACGGCCTGCTGTATTTCCACGAATGTCTGTTCCAGGCAATACCGACCACCTACCGTTACATGGAACAGGCCATTGAACGCACCTATGGGAAAGACGCCTCCCTGCGGGTGCCGAGTTTCATGCGCTTCGGCTCCTGGATAGGGGGTGATCGTGACGGCAACCCCAACGTCAAACCCGAAACCACGGCGCTGGCCCTGCGCCTGCAGGCCCGTGCGGTATTGCTGGAGTATCTCAACCGCGTCACCGCGCTGAGCCGGATACTGACCTATTCCAGCCAATTGTGCACCCCTACCCCGGCCTTGCTGGAAAGTCTCAAGCTCAGCGAACAATTCTGCGGCAAAACCTTCGGCGAAAATCGGGATCGCTTCAGTAACGAACCGTATCGCCGCAAGCTTTACATCATCCGCCACCGGCTGGATTGCAATCTGCGCACCATCCGCAAGCGCCTGCAGGGCGAGGACCTGCCGCTGCAGGAAGGCGCCTACGCCACTGAACAGGAATTATTGAACGACCTGTATCTGATCTATGACTCGCTCTGCTCGCACGGCGACCGCAACATCGCCGACGCCGAACTCAAGGACCTGATCCGGCTGGTGGAGACCTTCGGTTTTTTCCTGTTGCGTCTGGATGTGCGTCAGGAATCATCCCGCCACACCGGGGCCGTCGCGGAGTTGTTCGCAGCGCAACCTGACAAGATTGATTATCCGGGCCTGAACGAAGCGGAGCGTATCGAAGCGTTGACCACGGCCATCGCCCGCCGCGAGCCCTTGCTGACCGATCCGGCGGTACTGAGCCCCGAGACCCAGGAATCGCTGGAGGTCTTGAGGGTCATGGCCCGAATGCGCGCGGAGGTGAGCCCGCAGGCCTTCGGCAGCTATGTCATCTCCATGACGCATCAGGCGAGCCACGTCCTCGAGGTGATGCTGCTGGCGCGTCTCGCAGGTCTCGCGGGACGCAACGACCACGGCTGGTTTTGCACCCTCCACGTCACGCCCTTATTCGAGACCATCGAAGACCTGACCCGCATCGAACCCCTGCTCACCGCCTTGCTGGACAACCCCACTTACCTCTCGCTGCTCAAGGCTTGCGGCAATCTGCAAGAGGTGATGCTGGGGTATTCCGATTCGTGCAAGGACGGCGGCATCCTTGCCTCGGCCTGGAATCTCTACGAGGCCCAGAAAAAGATCACCGCCCTCACCGCCGCGCGAGGCATCGAATGCCGGCTGTTCCACGGGCGCGGCGGCACCATCGGGCGCGGCGGCGGCCCCACCCATGAGTCCATCCTGGCGCAGCCGCAGGGCACCGTGCGCGGCCAGATCAAATTCACCGAGCAAGGTGAAATGGTCTCGTACAAGTACAGCAATATTGAAACCGCCGTGTACGAACTTTCGGTCGGCGTCACTGGGCTTATCAAGGCCAGCCGCAGCCTGATCCAGCCTCCCGGCCAGGACAATCCCGACTACCTCGGCATCATGAACGAACTTGCGCAGAGCGGCGAGACCACCTACCGTGATCTCACTGACCGCACTCCCGGCCTGCTCGATTATTTTTACCAGGCGACACCCATCAACGAAATCGGACAACTCAACATCGGCTCGCGCCCTTCCCACCGCAACAAGGCCGATCGTTCCAAGAATTCCATCCGCGCCATCGCCTGGGTGTTCGGCTGGGCGCAGTCGCGCCACACCCTGCCGGCCTGGTACGGCATCGGCGCAGCGCTGCAACGCTGGCAGGGCGAAGACCCGCGGCGTCTCGCCCAACTGCAAGCCATGTACCGCGACTGGCCGTTCTTCCGGGCGCTGCTCAGCAACACCCAGATGGCCCTGTTCAAGGCCGATATGGATATCGCCAGGGATTATGCCGGGCTGTGCGAAGACATCACGCTCGCCGAACGCATCTACCCCGTCATCCAGACCGAATACGAGCGCACCGTGAAGGAAATCCTGAAGGTCGCCAAGTCCGTCACACTGCTCGATGAGAACCCGCCACTGGCGCTGTCACTCAGCCGCCGTAATCCCTATCTCGATCCGCTCAACGCGATCCAGCTCACCCTGCTCAGGCGTTACCGTGATCCTAATCTATCGGAGACGACCAAGGACGTCTGGCTCATGCCGCTGCTGCGCAGCATCAACGCCATCGCGGCGGGGATGCGGAATACGGGTTAAGCACCAGCCGGTCAAGAGTCTCTAATTGACTTAACTCAGCCCGTTACCGATACTTGTCCCTCTCAGAATCGGAACAACCGACCATGCAGCAACCGCCCCTCGTCCAAATCCGCAATCTGCGTTTCGCGCGCGGCGAGCGCGTGATCTTCGACGGCGTGGATCTCGACATACGGCGCGGCAACGTGACCGCCATCATGGGGCCGAGCGGCACCGGCAAAACCACCTTGCTGCGCCTGATCGGCGGGCAATTGCGCCCCGCGAGCGGCAGCGTGATGGTGGACGGGCTGGATATTGCCAAGCTCTCGCGCGGCGAACTCTACGAACTGCGCAAGCGCATGGGTATGCTGTTTCAGAGCGGCGCGCTGCTTACCGATCTCAACGTCTACGACAACATCGCCTTTCCGCTGCGCGAGCACACCAAGCTCCCCGAGCCCTTGATCCGCGATCTGGTGCTGATGAAGCTCCAGGCGGTGGGCCTGCGCGGCGCCCGCGACCTGATGCCTAGCGAACTGTCGGGCGGCATGGCGCGGCGCGTGGCGCTGGCGCGCGCCATCGCCCTCGATCCCATGATGGTTATGTACGACGAACCATTTGCCGGTCAGGACCCGATTTCGCTCGGCGCCATCGTGCAGCTCATCCGCACCCTCAACGACGCCTTGAGCCTCACCAGCGTTGTGGTCTCCCACGACGTGACGGAGACGGCCAGCATCGCCGATTACATCTACGTGCTGTCGGAGGGCAAGGTCATCGGCCACGGGGCGCCTGACGAGCTGGCCAAATCGCCGTCGGCCCAGGTGCAGCAATTCCTGCAAGGGCTCGCCGACGGGCCGGTGCCCTTCCACTACCCGGCCCCCGACTACAGCGCAGATCTGCTGGACAGCGGCTGATGACAGACTGGTTACAAAGCCTAGGCCAATGGGGGCTCGGGGTGTTCGAGCGCGTGGGGCGCGGGACACTGTTTCTGCTGCAAACCCTGCGCGGCCTCACTGCCTTGGCGAGGCGCCCCCTGTTGGTGATTCAGCAGGTCCACTCGATAGGGGTATTATCGCTGCTCATCATCGTCGTCTCGGGCCTGTTTGTAGGCATGGTGTTAGGCCTGCAGGGTTATAATACTTTGGTGGACTTCGGGGCCGAGCAGTCGCTCGGCGTGGTGGTGGCCTTATCGCTGGTGCGTGAACTGGGGCCGGTGGTCTCGGCGCTGTTATTCGCCGGACGCGCCGGCTCCGCACTGACGGCCGAGATCGGACTGATGAAATCCACCGAACAGCTCTCCGCGATGGAGATGATGGCGGTAGACCCGATCACCCGCGTCATCGCGCCGCGCCTGTTGGCGGGCTTCATCGCGATGCCACTGCTCGCCGCGATCTTCAGCGCCGTGGGAATATATGGGGGCTATTTTGTCGGCGTGGGGCTGCTCGGCGTGGACGAAGGTACGTTCTGATCGCAGATACAGGACCATGTAGGCTTTCGCGAAGACATCCTGAACGGCGTCGTCAAGAGCCTGGTGTTCGGCTTTGTGGTGACCTGGATCGCCGTGTTCGAGGGTTACGACACCCTGCCCACCTCCGAGGGCGTAAGCCGCGCCACCACCCGCACCGTGGTGCACGGCTCGCTCGCCGTACTGGCGTTGAATTTCGTATTGACCGCGCTGATGTTTGGAGAAACTTAAATGCTACAAACCAGGACCATCGAAGTTTCCGTCGGGATCTTCATCGCGCTGGGTTTCGCCGCCCTGCTCGTGTTGGCCATCAAGGTCAGCAACTTTAACGTGTTCGGCGACCTGAATGCCGATAACAGTTATCAGATCACGGCCAAGTTCGCCAACGTCGGCAGCCTGAAGAGCGGCGCACCGGTCACTATCGCGGGCGTGCGGGTGGGGAGAGTCACCGCCATCGGCATAGACAAGACCACCCATGAGGCTCGGGTAACGCTGAACATCGAGAACAGATACCGCGACATCCCCGCCGACACCTCGGCCAGCATACTCACCGCCGGGCTGCTGGGCGAACAATATGTGGGCCTGGAGCCGGGCGGCGATGAAACCTTACTCAAGAACGGCGATCAAATTACATTGACCCAGTCGGCGCTGGTGCTGGAAAAGATCATCGGCGAATTCCTTTTCAGCAAGGCGGCGGAAGGCAAGGACAAGAAGTGACCGCGCCGCTATTCAGACCGCGCATTTTCTATTCCATTGGCTTATAATAATCGTTTGTTATAACTGGCAAAAATCATCCCTATGAAACTCATTACCAAGACCCTGCTCGCTCTAGTACTGACGCTCTTCAGCGTGCCTGGCCAAACGTGGGCGAGCATGCCTGCCGACGAACTGGTCCGCGAGACCTCGGAGCGTATGCTGACGGCGCTTAAAAACGAGCACGACGCCCTCAAGGCCAATCCCGCCAAACTCTATGCCCTGACCGAAGAGATCATCCTGCCCCATTTCGACTTCGAGCGGATCTCAAGCTGGGTGCTGGGGAAATACTGGCGCGAGGCTACGCCAGAACAAAAGAACCGTTTCACCCAGGAGTTCCGCAATCTGCTGGTGCGCACCTATGCTACGGCTATGCTGGAATACTCCGGCCAGGAGATCAAATACCTGCCCTTCAAGGCCGACGCCGGGGCCAACACGGTCACTGTGAGGACCGAGGTCGTGCAGCCTGGCGGCCCGGCTATCCCGATCAACTACAGCCTGTTTGTGAAAGAGGGTGAGTGGAAGGTCTACGACGTGGTGGTCGAAAACACCAGCCTGGTGGCCAGCTACCGCAGTTCATTCGCCAACGAAATCAGACAGAGCGGTCTCGATGCCTTGATCGAAAAGCTCGCCAGCCGCAGCAATCAGCAAAGTGGAAAATCCGCTGTTGCAGAGTGAGCTGCGGCTGCACATCAATGGCGATGGCCGCTATCGCCTGCCAGAGGCACTGACCTTCGCCACGACGCCACAGCTTTATCTGCAAACGGCTGAGATGTTCAACACCCCGCTACCACGCCTGACCTTCGACCTTGCAGGCGTGCAGCGTGTAGACAGCGCGGGTCTCGCCCTGCTGCTGGAGTGGCTGCGGGAGGCGCGGCGGCGTGGCAAGGAGATCCGCTTTCAAAACATCCCCGGGCAATTGGCCGCCATCGCCAAGGTCAGCGGCCTCAACGATATACTGCCGTTGGCCTAGATTGGCGTGTGTCATGTAGCTGCGCAACGTGACCGCTACTATTGAATGATAAAAAACTCACCGCAGAGGACACAGAGATTTTGGGGTATCCTGAAATAATGCATTTCCTCTGCGACCTCTGCGGTTATATTTCGCAGTCACGTAGCTGCATATCGTGACCTTGCGCTTAGCCGAATAATTCGGCCCCACATTCCCATGACCTTCGCCGTCGAGATCAACAAGCTGCACAAGCATTACGGGAACATCCACGCCTTGCAAGGCATGGACTTCAGTATTGAGCCCGGCGAGTTCTTCGGATTGCTCGGCCCCAATGGGGCGGGCAAGTCCACCCTCATCAACATTATGGCGGGGCTGGCGCGCGCCGGTAGTGGCGCGGTACGCATCTTCGGTCACGATGTAGTGAGCGACTACCGTGCGGCGCGCACGGCGCTCGGCGTAGTCCCCCAGGAGTTGGTGTACGACGCCTTCTTTACAGTGCGCGAGGTGCTGCGGCTGCAGTCCGGTTACTTCGGGCGCGGCCGCGCCAATGAGGCCTGGATTGACGAATTGCTCGAGATTCTGAGTCTCACCGACAAGGCCGACGCCAACATGCAGGCCCTCTCCGGCGGCATGAAGCGGCGGGTGTTAATCGCCCAGGCCCTGATACACAAACCCGAGGTGCTGGTGCTGGACGAACCCACCGCCGGGGTGGACACCGAACTGCGCCAGGCCTTGTGGGAATTCACGCGGCGCCTGCACCGCGAAGGCTGCACCATCATGCTTACCACCCATTACCTCGAAGAAGCTGAATCGCTCTGCGACCGCATCGCCATTCTCGATCACGGCAAGCTCGCAGCCCTGGACAGTAAACAAAAACTGCTCAGCCGCCACCCTTACCGGCTGTTGTCGCTCACGCTCGCCGACCCGGCCAAGGCGTTGCCGGAAGCGCTGCTGCCGCTGGTCAAATCGCGCGACGGCGCGCAACTCACTTTGCGCCTGCACCGGCTGGAGGATCAGATCGGCGGGATTCTCGATGCGTTGCGCGGCGCGGGTCACGAGATCATAGACTTGTCCACCCAGGACGCGGGGCTTGAAGAAGTGTTTATGGAGATCACCTCCAAGGGGTGAGGGGTGAGGCACGCAGCTTCGCAGCGTGACGCTTTTTTTACGCCTCACGCCTAACTCCTCACGCCTCACTTGTAGTTTTAAGGAGTTAAGAGTGAGGAGTAAGAAGCAGTGGCGAGAATGAACACACTCAGCCGCGCCAATTGGCGCGGCCTCTACACCTTGTTCGGTAAGGAGGTGCGGCGCTTCATGAAGGTGCCGGTGCAGACGGTGCTCACGCCGGTGGTCACCTCGCTGCTGTTTTTGCTGGTATTCGGACACGCTCTCAAAGAGCATGTGCAGGTGTTCGCCGGGGTGTCGTACGTCGCTTTCCTGATCCCTGGGCTGATGATGATGGCGATCATTCAAAATGCCTTCGCCAACAGCTCGTCCAGCCTGATTCAGTCCAAGGTCAACGGCAGCCTGACCTTTGTGCTAGTCGCTCCGCTCTCCAGCCTGGAGATGTTCCTCGCCTACGTGGGCGCGGCCGTGGTGCGCGGCACACTGGTCGGGCTGGGGCTGTATCTTGCCGTGCTCGGCGTCGTGCAGCTCCCCGTGTTCAACCTCGCCGCCATTGTCGCGTTCACCCTGTTGGCGAGCGCGACGCTCGGCGCGATGGGGCTGATCGCCGCGGTCTGGGCGATGCACTTCGAGCAACTCTCGGCGTTTCAAAATTTTATTGTCATACCGCTCTCCTTCCTGAGCGGGGTGTTTTACTCCATCCACACCCTGCCGCCTTTTTGGCACGAAGTTTCGCGTTGGAACCCGTTTTTCTATATGATTGACGGATTTCGTTATGGCTTTTTTGGCCAGTCCGATGTGCCGCCCAGCCTCAGTCTGGCGGTCTGTGCGGTTTTTTTTGCAGCGGTCTCGGCATTGAGCATCGCCTTGCTGCGCTCCGGATATAAAATTCGTCATTAAGAACACACAAACAATGGAATCCGACACAATTAAACAGATGATAGAGGCCGGCCTGCCGGGCAGTGAGGCGCGGGTGAGCGGCGACGGCACCCACTTCGAGGCCGTGATTATCAGCGACGCCTTTGATGGAAAGCCCATGCTGGCCCGTCACCGCATGGTCTATGGCGCCTTGGGAGACGCCATGCAGTCGGCTATCCATGCCTTGTCCATGCGCACGTATACGAAGGCGGAGTGGTTGACGGCGCAACAATCTTAATAATTCTTAATAATGGAGAAAGATACAAGATACAAGAGAAAGTTAAAAACACGCCCGACGCTTTGATGTATTTACTTGTATCTTTTCTCTTGTATCTTGTATCTGTATTTGAATGGATAAACTCATCATCACCGGCGGTGTGCCCCTGAACGGGGAGATCCGCATCTCTGGGGCGAAGAACGCAGCCCTGCCGATTCTGGCCGCGACCCTGTTGGCCGATGAGCCGGTGACGGTGCGCAATATCCCGCACCTGCACGACATCACCACCACCATGGGATTGCTGGGCCGCATGGGCGTGACGTTGACGGTGGATGAGCGCCTCACCATCGAGGCGGACAGCCGCACCATCCACACCTTTCATGCGCCCTACGAGATGGTCAAGACCATGCGCGCCTCCATCCTGGTGCTGGGTCCGTTGCTGGCGCGTTACGGCAAAGCGGACGTTTCGCTGCCCGGCGGTTGCGCCATCGGTTCGCGCCCGGTGAATCTGCACATCGCCGGACTCGCGGCGATGGGGGCGGACATCAAGGTCGAGAACGGCTATATCCGCGCCACCGCCAAGCGTCTCAAGGGCGCGCATCTGTTCATGGACATGGTGACCGTGACCGGCACCGAGAACCTGATGATGGCCGCGACGCTTGCCGAAGGCGTCACGGTGATTGAAAATGCCGCACGTGAGCCCGAGGTGGTGGATCTGGCCAACTGTCTCATCAGCATGGGCGCCAAGATCAGCGGGGCAGGCACCGACACGCTCACGATAGAAGGCGTGGGGCGGCTCCATGGAACCAGCTACACAGTGCTGCCCGACCGCATCGAGACCGGCACCTATCTGGTCGCAGCGGCGATCACCGGCGGGCGCGTCAAGCTCAAGGATACACAGCCGCACCTGCTCGAGGCCGTGCTGGTCAAACTACGCGAGGCCGGGGCCGCCATCGAGACGGGCGAAGACTGGATCATGCTGGATATGAAAGGAAAACGGCCCACCGCAGTGGATGTACACACTGCACCGTACCCGGCCTTCCCGACCGATATGCAGGCACAGTTCACCAGCCTCAACATCGTCGCCGACGGCGTGGGGACGATTACCGAGACGGTGTTTGAAAACCGCTTTATGCACGTCCAGGAACTCAGACGCATGGGCGCCGACATCACCTTGCAGGGCAACACCGCCATCTGCAAGGGCGTGGAGCGCCTGACCGGCGCGCCGGTGATGGCGACCGATCTGCGCGCCTCGGCGAGCCTCGTGATCGCCGGTCTCGTCGCGGAGGGCGCGACGACAGTAGAGCGCATTTACCATATTGACCGCGGCTACGAGTGCATTGAAGAAAAGCTAACGCAACTGGGCGCGCGGATTCAGAGGGTGCCTGGTTAAAGACAGAGAAAAGATACAAGATACAAGGGAAAAGATTCAAGTAAAATATCTGCGCTCCGAGAGCGCTTTTAACTTTTCTCTTATTGATTAATTAGCAGACATGACAAACAGTACCCTTACCATCGCGTTATCAAAAGGCCGCATCTTGAACGAGACGCTGCCGCTGCTGGCGTATGCGGGCATCGTCCCGAGCGATGACCCCGCCACCAGCCGCAAGTTGATTCTCGACACCAACCATGCCGACATCAAACTGGTGGTGATACGCGCCGCCGATGTGCCGACCTATGTAGAGTATGGCGCCGCGGATCTCGGCGTCGCCGGCAAGGACGTGCTCATGGAATACCAGGGCGACGGCCTGTATGAACCGCTGGATCTCGGCATCGCCCGCTGCCGGTTGATGGTGGCGGGACCGGTGCAACGTGCCGCGGAAACCCCCGCGCGGCTGCGTGTCGCCACCAAATATCCCGGCATCACCCGTCGCTATTTCGCCGAGCAAGGGGCACAGGTGGAAGTCATCAAGCTGTATGGCTCGATGGAACTCGCTCCGCTGGTAGGCCTTGCGGACCGCATCGTGGACCTGGTGGATACCGGCCGCACACTCAAGGCCAACGGGCTGGAAGCCATCGAGCACATCGCCGATATCAGCGCACGGCTGATCGTGAACAAGGCCTCCATGAAGATCAAGCATGCGCGGATCAAGAACCTGATTTCTCGCCTGGCTGAAGCAGTACAAAAACGGCAACCGGCATGAAGCGTCTCACCAGCAGTGCTGCGGATTTCTGGCCCGAATTGGAGCGGCTGCTCGCCTGGGAAGAACAGTCGGACGAAACTGTTGCCGCCACCGTGCGCGACATCCTGTGCGATGTGAAGGCGCACGGCGACAACGCCCTGCTCGACTACACACTGCGCTTCGATCGTCTGCATGCGAAATCCGTCACGGAGTTGGAAATTCCGGCATCGCGTCTTCAGAAAGCGTTACACAACCTGCCCGCCACGCAGCGTATAGCCCTGGAAACCGCCGCGGCGCGCATCCGCGTCTATCACACCCATCAGAAATCCGAGTCGTGGTCTTATACGGAGAGCGACGGCGCCAAGCTCGGTCAACAAATTACCGCGCTCGACCGGGTGGGCCTGTACGTCCCCGGAGGCAAGGCGGCCTACCCGTCATCGGTGTTGATGAACGCCATTCCCGCCAAGGTCGCGGGCGTCGCGGAGCTTATCATGACGGTGCCCGCACCGGATGGCGCAGTAAACGAAATGGTGCTCGCCGCCGCCGCGATTGCGGGTGTGGATCGCGTATTCACGCTCGGCGGCGCACAGGCCGTCGCGGCGCTCGCCTACGGCACGGAGACCGTCCCGCGCGTGGACAAGATCGTCGGTCCGGGCAACATCTATGTCGCCACCGCCAAGCGTATGGTATTCGGCACGGTGGGCATAGACATGATCGCCGGCCCGTCGGAAATTCTGGTGGTGTGCGATGGTCAAACCGATCCTGACTGGATTGCGATGGACCTGTTCTCCCAGGCCGAACATGATGAAGACGCGCAGGCGATACTGGTCAGCCCCGACAGTAAATTTTTGGATCGGGTGCAAGCCGGTATCGAACGCCTGTTACCCGGTATGGAGCGCGCCGAGGTGATTCGCGCCTCGCTCGCACGGCGTGGCGCGCTGATCGCCGTGCGCGATCTCGATGAAGCCATTGAAGTAGTCAACTTTATCGCGCCCGAACATCTGGAACTGTCGGTAGCAGAGCCGGAGCCGCTCGCGGCGCGCATCAAACACGCCGGGGCGATTTTCCTCGGCCGCTACACCTCCGAAGCCATCGGCGATTACTGCGCCGGCCCCAACCACGTGCTGCCCACCTCCCGCACCGCGCGTTTCAGCTCGCCGCTCGGCGTCTACGATTTCCAAAAACGCTCCAGCATCATTTACTGCTCGCCGCAATCGGCCTCCGAGCTGGGCAAGGTCGCTATGACCCTGGCGCAAGGTGAGGGCCTGACCGCGCACGCGCGTTCGGCGGAATATAGAATAAAAAATGTGTAGGTGCGAATTCATTCGCACGCTGGCCGAATCAATTCGGCCCTACAGGTTATGAAAGAAACCTTCACTGAAATTGTAGCGCGTCTTGTACGACCCGAGATACAGGCGCTCGCGCCCTATCATGTCCCCGATGCGACGGGCATGGTCAAGCTCGATGCGATGGAGAATCCTTATCGCTGGCCGCCGGAGATTATTTCTGCATGGCTGGAACAGTTACGCTCCGCACCGCTCAACCGTTATCCCGACCCCGAGGCGCGCACGCTGCGCGCACGGCTCAGGGAAAGCATGGCGGTGCCCGCCCAGTGCGGGATGGTACTGGGTAACGGCTCCGACGAATTGATACAGATGATTGCGCTTGCGGTGGCGATGCCGGACCGGACGATACTCGCGCCCGAGCCGAGTTTTGTCATGTACCCCATGATTGCGGCCTTCACCGGCATGCACTATGTGGGCGTGCCCTTACAAAAGGACTTTTCCCTCGATCTCGACGCCATGCGCGCAGCGATTGTCAAACATCAACCCGCAGCGGTATTCCTCGCTTATCCTAATAATCCGACGGGCAATCTGTATGACGGGCAGGCCATGTGCACGATCATCGAGGAGTGCCCGGGTCTCGTGATAGTGGATGAGGCCTATCACGCGTTCGCCGGCAAGAGCTTCATGGATGCGCTGCAACGCTACCCCAATCTCTTGGTGATGCGTACCCTCTCCAAGATGGGACTGGCCGGGCTGCGTCTCGGTGCGTTGATCGGCGCTCCGGCCTGGCTCACGGAGATCAATAAAATCCGGCTGCCTTACAACATCAACGTGCTGACCCAAATCAGCGCGGAGTTCGCCCTCACGCATCATGACATACTGACGGCGCAGGCCGAACAGATCATCGCCGAGCGCGAGCGGCTCTCCGTGGAACTGAGAAAACTACCCGGCCTCACGGTCTATCCGAGCAGCGCCAATTTCATTTTATTCCGCACTCCCGCCGGCCGTGCGACGGAAATCTTCGACGGCCTCAAGCATCATTTGGTGTTGATTAAAAATCTGGATCACACCGGTGGCGTACTCAAGGACTGCCTGCGGGTTACGGTGGGTACGGCCGAGGAAAACAGGCTATTATTGATTGCGCTGAAGGCCGTGTTATGATGGCTAGGCGCTTGAACAGAGTTATCCTATAATATCCACGATGCCCATCATGAGCCCGCGCAAGAGCAGCGTCACGCGCAACACCCTGGAGACCCGTATCGAGGTCGCCGTCAACCTGGACGGCGCCGGGCTTGCCAATTTAAAGAGCGGCCTGCCCTTCCTCGATCACATGCTGGACCAGATCGCGCGCCACGGCATGCTGGATCTCGACATCCGAGCCGACGGCGATCTACACATTGACGCCCACCACACCGTCGAGGATATCGGCATCACCTTCGGCCAGGCGGTCTTGAAGGCGCTGGGTGACAAGGTGGGCATCCGCCGCTACGGTCATGCCTATGTGCCGCTCGACGAGGCCTTGTCACGAGTGGTGATAGACTTTTCCGGACGCCCCGGCCTGGACTACCACATTGACTTCCCGCGCGCGCGCGTCGGCGATTTCGACATTGATCTGGTGCATGAATTCTTCCAGGGCTTTGTCAATCATGCCATGGTGACGCTGCACATAGACAGCCTGCGCGGCAAAAACGCCCACCACATCGCCGAGACCGTATTCAAGGCGTTCGGGCGCGCGCTGCGCATGGCCGTCGAGCCGGACCCGCGCATGCAGGGGCAGCTTCCCTCCACCAAAGGCAGCCTATAGGGTACCTCTAAAAATAGTGGATTTTGTCTTTAGGCAAGGCGAAATTCTGCGAGGAAGCGGAGTGTACACGGTAGTACATGAGCATTCCGAGTAGAATTTCAACGCCGCATAAAGACAAAAGACGCATTTTTAGAGGTGCCCTGTGGAGGTATTGTCAGCGCCCACTCCTCTCCGTATGTTTTCCAATAATCCGCTATGAACAGTGTCGCCGTGATTGACTACGGCATGGGCAATCTACGCTCGGTCGCCAAGGCCATAGAGAAGGTCGGGCCCGGCGTGACGGTCAACGTCACCAGCGACCCGGCGCAGATCCGCGCCGCCGAACGTGTGGTGTTCCCTGGGCAAGGCGCCATGCGCGATTGCATGGCCGAACTGCAAAACCGCGGGCTGGATCAGGTGGTGCGCGACTGCATCGCAAACAAGCCCTTCCTGGGTATCTGCATGGGCCTGCAAGTGTTGCTCGACTTCAGCGAAGAAAATAACGGACGAGAGGGGCTCGGCATCGTACACGGCCGGGTCCAACGCTTTGCCGATCATCTTGCCGATCCTAAAACCGGAGAACGCCTCAAGATTCCCCACATGGGCTGGAATCAGGTGCATCAGACCCACGCCCACCCCCTATGGGCCGGCATCCCGCAGGACAGCCGATTTTATTTTGTGCACAGTTACTACGTCGTCCCCGAGGATACCCGGCTCATTACCGGCTCCACAGCCTACCCTGATGACTTCGCCTCCGCCCTCGCATGGAACAACGTGTTTGCCGTGCAATTTCACCCGGAGAAAAGCCAGCGCGCCGGACTCAATCTGCTGGCGAATTTTCTGCAATGGAGTGGTCATGCCTAATATGACGACAACACATCAATGCTGTTGATACCCGCCATAGATCTCAAGGACGGCAAATGCGTTCGCCTGCGCCAGGGGCGTATGGACGACGATACGGTATTTTCCGACGATCCGCTCGCCATGGCCGATCGCTGGGTCAAGGCCGGCGCGCGCCGTTTGCACATCGTTGACCTCAACGGCGCCACCGCGGGCCGTCCGGTGAACGCCGAGGTTATACACCGCATTGCGAAGGCGCACCCCGAGCTGCCCATCCAGGTGGGTGGCGGAATCCGCGATGAAGACACTATCCAATCCTATCTCGACGCCGGCGTGCAGTATGCGATCATCGGCACCAAGGCGGTCAACGCCCCGCACTTTGTGGCCGACGTGTGCATGGAGTTTCCCGGCCACATCATGGTGGGTCTCGACGCCAAGGACGGCAAGGTCGCCATAGAGGGCTGGTCCAAACTCTCCAACCACGACGTCATTGATCTCGCGCAGCGCTTTGAAAAAGACGGCGTGGAGGCCATTATCTACACCGACATCAGCCGCGACGGCATGATGGGCGGCGTGAACATAGAGGCCACCGTGGCGCTGGCCCGCGCCATTACCATCCCGGTAATCGCATCGGGCGGCGTCACCAATCTCGATGACATCCGCGCCTTGTGCAAGGTGGCCCATGAAGGCATCATGGGCGCCATCGTCGGCCGCGCCATTTACGAGGGGACTCTGGACTTTAAGGAAGGCCAAAAGCTGGCGGATAAATTGAGCAAAAAACGAAACTGATGCCCGCCCTTTTCTCTTGTATCTTGTATCTTGTATCTGCCTCTAAATGGGCCTAGCCAAACGCATCATCCCCTGCCTGGACGTGGACGCCGGTCGAGTCGTCAAGGGCGTAAAATTCGTCTCACTCCGTGATGCGGGTGACCCGGTGGAGATCGCCCGCCGCTATGACGAGGAAGGCGCCGATGAAATCACCTTCCTCGACATCACCGCCAGCGCCGACGAACGCGCCACGCTGGTACATGTGGTGGAGCAGGTCGCAAGTCAGGTGTTTATCCCGCTGACGGTAGGAGGCGGAATCCGCAGCGTGGCGGACATCCGGCGCATGCTCAACGCCGGCGCCGATAAGGTCGCCATCAACACCGCCGCCGTCGCCAACCCGGAATTTGTCAGGGAGGCGGCCGAGCGCTTCGGCTCACAGTGCATCGTGGTGGCGGTGGACGCCAAGCACGTGAGAGGTGAGGAGTTAGGCGTGAAACATGTGAGGAGTGAAAAGACGGTGAGGGGTGAGGAGTTAGGAGTGAGGAGTGAGAATCCATCTCCTCACGCCTCACGCCTCACCCCTCACTGGGAGGTCTATACCCATGGCGGGCGCAGGGCGACTGGCATTGACGTGATCGCCTGGTGTAAAAAGATGAGCGACTACGGGGCCGGCGAGATCCTGCTCACCAGCATGGACCGCGACGGCACCCGCAACGGCTTCGACCTCCCCCTCACCCGTGCGGTCAGCGAGGCCGTGCCGGTGCCGGTGATCGCCTCCGGCGGGGTTGGCAACCTCGAGCACCTGGTCGAGGGTATACTGCAAGGCAAGGCCGACGCGGTGCTCGCCGCCAGCATCTTCCACTTTGGCGAATACACCCTGCAAGAGGCCAAGCGCTACATGGTGGAACGTGGCATTGAAATGAGGCTATCATGACTACCACAGACTGGCTCGATCACATCCACTGGGACGACCAAGGCCTGGCGCCGGTCATCACCCAGGACGCGGCCGGCGGCAAGGTGCTGATGTTCGCCTGGATGAACCGGGAGGCGCTGGCGCAGACCGCCGCGACGGGCCAGGCGGTCTACTGGTCCCGCTCGCGCAACAGGCTCTGGCGCAAGGGCGAGGAGTCCGGCCATACCCAGCTCGTCAAGGACATCCGCCTCGACTGTGACGCCGACGCTATACTGCTGCGGGTCGAGCAAATCGGCGGCATTGCCTGCCATACCGGGCGGGAACGCTGCTTTTTTCAACAACTGCAGGACGGCCGCTGGCAGGTCGTGGAGCCGGTATTAAAGGACCCCAAGCTGATATATAATAAACAGTTCGAGTTTCGGCAGCCCGGGCATCTTCCATGAGTGACGTGTTGAGCAATCTGGCGCAGATCCTGGAAGAACGGAAGTCGGCCGCCCCCGGTAGCTCTTACGTGGCCGGGCTTTACGACAAGGGCCTGGACGCTATCCTCAAAAAGGTCGGGGAGGAGGCCGCCGAACTGCTGATCGCCGCGAAGAACCCGGACGATGCGCAACTCGTGCACGAAACCGCCGACCTCTGGTTTCATACCCTGGTGTTACTGGCTTCCAGGGGTTTAGGACCCAAGCAGGTTTTGGCCGAACTGGAGCGCCGCTTCGGCCAATCCGGCCTCGACGAAAAGCGTAGCAGGTCGGATCAAGCGTAGCGGATCCGGCAACTTTCGCCATGACCGATTGTCTATTTTGCAACATCATCGAGGGCAAGATACCCTCGCAGACGGTCTATGCGGATGACCAGGTGGTGGTATTCAAGGACATCCACCCCAAGGCGCGTGTGCATATCCTGGTGGTGCCCAGGCTGCATGTGGCGAGCCTCGATGAAATGGAGACCGCGCCGGACGGCCTGCTGGTCCACATGATGCGGCTGCTGCCGGAACTCGCGCGCGCCCAAGGGCTGCGCAACGGCTTTCGCACCATCATCAACACCGGCCCGGGCGGGGGACAGGAAGTTCCCCACCTGCACATTCACTTACTGGGCGGCGGGCCGCTGCCCGGCTTTTAATCAGGAGTCACCCAGTGAGACAACAACGCTTATGAGGTAACTCCTGATTAAATACCTGTTTTACCTACCCCCACCCTGTCCCCCCCCCTACGCAGGGGGTGGGGACGCGATGGGAAGTGTAGTCTTACTTACTGATCTATCAGAATCAACTGGAGAGCAATCATGATAAGTGTACCGCAATTGTTAATCATTCTGGCCATCATACTGGTGCTGTTCGGCGCCAAAAAACTGCGCAACCTCGGCGGCGATCTCGGCGGCGCAATCAAAAACTTCCGTCAGTCGGTGAAGGATGGCGAAGCCGGCGAAGAGACCAAAACCGAAACCACCGCCCATGCGGATCAAAACAGCGGCGGCCGCATCATCGAAGCCGAGACGGTAGTCAAGGACAAGGAAAAAGTCTGACGCCGTAGCAAAGACCTGGTATGTTCGATATCGGCTTTAGTGAGATTGTCCTGGTCGGCATTGTGGCGCTGTTGGTGGTAGGCCCGAAAAGATTGCCGGAAATCGCGCGCACGGCGGGAAAATGGATAGGCAAGACCCGGCGCATGATCGAAAGCGTCAAGGCGGATATAGACCGCGAGTTCAAGACCGATGAGCTGAGAAAATTGTTGACAGAACAGCAGGCCGAGGTTGAGCAACTGCGCCAAATCGTGGAGGACAGCCGTACCGCCATTGAGAAGGACATAGAGCGCGCCACAGCGGACCCCGAAGCCGCCAAGCAAGCCGCCCTGCCAACCGGCTCCACCCCCCTTTCTGGCTCTCAACCACCAGCCGCTCAAATAGCGGGCGCCGAGACCTCTGAACCCACCCATGGCAGCCCAAGATAAACTTCCCCCTCCTGATGCTTCCCCCCCTCAACAAGGAGATCAGGAACAGCCGCTAATCGCTCACCTCCTGGAGTTGCGCGACCGCCTGCTCAAGGTTGTGGTTTCGGTATTGATCGTGTTTCTCGCGCTGTTCTTCTACGCCAACGATCTTTACACCCTGCTCGCCGAGCCCCTGCTGCGCTATCTCCCCAAGGGTAGCACCATGATCGCCATCGAAGTGGCCTCGCCTTTTTTAACACCGGTCAAGCTCACGCTATGGGTGTCTATTTTCATAGCCGTCCCCATTATCCTTTATCACCTGTGGGCCTTCGTCGCCCCCGGTTTGTATAAACACGAGCGCAAGATGGTCTACCCCTTGCTGGTGTCCAGCACGCTGTTGTTCTATGGCGGCGCCGCCTTTGCCTATTTTGTGGTGTTCCCGCTGGTGTTCAAGTTCCTGACCGGGATCGCGCCGCAGGGCGTGGCGGTAATGACCGACATCAGCAAGTACCTGGACTTCGTGCTCGGAATGTTCTTCGCCTTCGGAGCCGCCTTCGAAGTTCCCATCGCAGTGATTCTGCTGGTGTGGATGGGCGTGGTCACCCCCGAGGCCCTGACGGCTCAGCGCCGTTATGTTATCGTCGGCGCCTTCGTGATCGGCATGCTGCTCACCCCGCCGGATATCCTCTCCCAGACCCTGCTGGCCATCCCACTATGGCTACTGTTCGAAGTCGGCGTACTGGTCTCCCGCCTCTACGTCCGTAAAAACGAAGAGGTCGAGGACATCGAAACCGATGGCTCTCCCGCCGCACGCAGCTTTAACCCGCCCGCCGGCACCCAGCCCGTCGCACCCAGCATCTACCCGCCGCCGCTCAACAGCGGCTCCGGGGAAAAGAAAGACCTTTGACTATCGTACCTCTAGTTGGGCAGCCTGATAGGGCGGCACGTTTCCGGCGCACGCGGATTCAAAACAACGCGAGCATACTAAGAGCATATCCATAAATAGTTCCCCTGCGTCCCTTGCGGTGAAAAAGCTTCACCGCGGAGGACGCGGAGGAGAAACAAATCCTTCTTGATTCCTCTGCGCCCTCTGCGGTAAATTATTTATGGATAAGTTCTAAGTCCCTATCTGCCCTCCACCCAGCTTCATGTTATGCGTTATCATAGTTAGCCATGGGTCCTACCGTTTTTAGAGAAAAAGGCTATCGGTTTTTCTTTTTCTCGCGGGAGGAGTCGCGGATGCACGTTCACGTCTATTGCGGAGACGGCGAGGCGAAGTTTTGGTTAGAGCCGTACATCGAGTTGGCATATAATTTTCGTTTGTCGCGGGGCCAGCTCAAAGAGGTCGAGAATATTATCGAGGGACACTACGATGAGCTTAAGCGCGCTTGGCAAAAACACTTCCCGGGTTGAAATTACCCACATCTCAAATCACGGTGTGTGGCTATTAGCTCGTGGCCACGAGCTATTCATGTCCTATGAAGATTTTCCGTGGTTTAAGAATGTGTCTGTAGGGAAAATCCTAAATGTTGAAGAACTGACACCGGGGCACTATTACTGGCCGGATTTAGATATTGATTTGACCGAAGAAATCATCACTCATCCTGAGCGGTTTCCACTTAAAGCGCGGTAACGCATAACCACTTAGAGTGGCTCTGACCCTGGGGTTGATAGCTGTGAACAAGCAAAAACAAGATAGCAGCACCCCGGCGGGCACTGCCAGGCTCGACGCCCTGGTGGCCAAGGCGCGTAAAGAACAAGATGAGCGCAATAAGGGTTACCGTGAACTGTCCTTAAAGATGCATCCTTGGGTGTGTGGCAAGTGCGGGCGTGAGTTCACGCGCGAAAACCTGCACCTGCTTACCGTGCACCACAAAGACCATAACCACGACAACAACCCACTAGACGGCAGCAATTGGGAAAACCTGTGCATTTATTGCCACGATAACGAGCATTCGCGTTATGGCGACTACATTGCCGGGGCAACCGATGTCAGGCCGACAGAGGGCTCGGCGACTTACAGTCCCTTTGGGAATCTCAAGGACCTGCTGAAAACTAAATAGCCTCTAACAAATAATTTGCCTCTTTGGAACGAATAACAGGGTCATACTCGATTTATTAGCGGTTGGCAAACGATTAATCGAGTCTGACTCTGAGGTCTAAGGATAGATCATTGTGATTCATGCAATACGGGAGACTTGACCCTGATTTCGACCCTCGCCATGCATGCACCGTTTTATCTGCACGTTAACCAATAACTCGTTGGTTTACAATACCTTTTTGCGGTGAAAGCTCAGGGTCAGACTCTGAGGTCTCCCCTCACTCTGCCATATCCTGGCAAACCCCAACATTGCAGTCAGGCTGACGGTTGGATCATACTGATTGCCGGTCTTCCCCCACCTAAATAGTCGATGTTGGCGCTTGATTAGCCAAACGGGGTCAACGCTCTTTAGAGAGGAGATTTCAATATGCGTACTCATCGCGTTCTGTTGACAAGTGTTTACATAACGACAGTCTTGGCAGCGGGCTGTGCGTCGCCAATCCACATCCTCACTCCCGGCATTGGCACGAATGTAGAGCCCGTCCCACAGGTAGTGGCCAACTTCACCACCAATTTCAACCCTGCGGAAGCTTGGGGAATCTATCTGGATGGCAATGTGATCACCGGATTTTCTCCGCCCCCCGCGCCGGGCGTGACCAGCACTGCCCCGATTGTCTTCGGATTCGGGACGACTGGGCCCGGAGCTTACGTGGGCCAGCATAAGATTGAAACCAACGCGACATGCGGAATGTTCTGTGTTTACAACAGCGAGACGGTGAACTTCGCGCCGCCGCAGTTATTATACAACGGCACGTTGATGCCAAGCCTGGGAAACGTGAAGCAGTTTGTGCCGACTCCTGTATTTGTCGCCGTGCAGTTCGACCGCTCTGTCCCCATCACCGTCACGATCACAGAAACGAGTCCCTCGTTGAAGATCATGAAGTTGGGAACTTCCGCTAGTACGCTTCGACCCGTTGGCACGCCGCTCACCGTTACCATTCCTCCGACGAGCACCAAAGCAGACTTCTTCATTGAGGGCGACAGCATCGGATCGTACACACTTAACTTTTCGGGGGCCGGCGTAACGCCCGGATTCGGGGCTGGAAAGGTCTCGCCCTGAGGTTGGGTAGGTCCTCTGAAAATTGGTGCCCGCAGGCGATCGCCTGCGGGCTTTCGCATTTCCTTACGCTCCTGCAACTTCACCCGCCCAAAATCAATAGAGTCAGACTCGATTGATTTTTTTCTTCCACCGTCTCGATGCTGCGGTTACGGTCTATAGTCCACTAACCATAATAGTAAAGCATAGAATGTGGCAGCTTTGCTTTTTACTATGCGAGCTACGGGCTGCGCGTCGGGCGCTCGGCCACCTTGGCTTGGAGATCAAAGGCGCTGCCGTTACGCAGGCCGGCGATCTTGATGTTCTCGCCCGGAACGGCCTGTGCGACGGTATTTAGAAGTTCCGCGGGTTCGGTGATGGGTTTGTCGTTGATCCGGGTGACGATATCGCCGGGTTTGATACCTGCCTGTTCGGCTGGACTACTCGATAGCACGCCTGCGATGATGACGCCCTTGGCGTCGGCGCCGAGGCCGAAGGATTCCGCGAGTTGTGGCGTGATGCCCTGCACCTCTACGCCCAGCCAGCCGCGGATGGCGCGGCCGTGTTCGATGATCTGTTCCATCACGCCGCGGGCGAGGCTCAGGGGGATGGCGAAGCCTATCCCTTGCGAGCCGCCGCTGCGCGAGAAGATCGCGGTGTTGATGCCGATCAACTCACCTTCGGTGTTGATGAGCGCGCCGCCCGAGTTGCCCGGATTGATCGCGGCGTCGGTCTGGATGAAATTTTCAAAGGTGTTGATACCGAGATGGTTACGCCCCGTGGCGCTGACGATGCCGTGGGTGACGGTCTGTCCCACGCCGAAGGGATTGCCGATGGCGAGTACCACGTCGCCTACTTGCAGGACATCCGACTGGCCGATCACAATGCTGGGCAGTTTGGCCATTTCTATCTTTAATACCGCCACATCGGTCTCGAGATCGGTACCCACTACCTGCGCTTGGGCGCTGCGTCCGTCGCTGAGGGCGATCTGGATTTCGTCGGCGCCGTCAATCACATGATTATTGGTGAGGATGTAGCCTTTGTTACTGATGATGACTCCCGATCCGAGGCTGCTTTCGAGCCGTTGCCGCGGGGCGAACTGGGGGTTGTCGCCGAAAAAGCGCTGCATGAAGGGGTCGTCCAGAAACGGGTGCGGGCGCTGGGTGATGACCTTGGTCGTAAAGATATTGACTACCGAGGGCGCGGCCTGACCCACTCCCCTTGCGTAGGAACTGGGCGCGAATCCGGATAGGCCCGAAGTCGAGGTTGCAGCCGCCGGGCGGGTATTTTCCTTAACCTCCACGACCGTGTCGCCCTTCTTGAGCAGACCGGGGTATAAGGCCACGATGATGAACGCGGCGGCGAGTCCGGTGATGACGGACTTGATCAGAAACGACAGAAGATTACGGATGCTCATGAGTGCCCTCACTGCCTGCTAGTCGGCAGTGAGGATGGTAGCACGCCGGGGGAAAACGGGATACAGGAGCGGTTACGGCCTCACCAGTCCGGCGCGGTTCAGCGACCAGCGTATCGCAAAAAAGACCACAACTGCTAATACCACCGTCACCACGATGTCAAAAATCGAGGTCATGGGGAAGTGATAGAGCTTCGGGTCCACGGAACCGGATATCCAGGTATAGCGCTCGATCCAGGTACCGACCAGGATGCCTGACGCGACGGTGATGATGACCACCGGGTTATGCCGGTTGGCGGTGAACAGGAAGGTCGTGAACGGCACGATGAACTTGAGCGTAAAGAACGTCCACCACAGCGGCGAGTAGCCGCCGATCTCCATGTTGGGCTGCATCGGACCGCCGTACATCATGTTGAAGAAACGGATGGTCTCTTCGGGGAAACGTCCGTACCACATGATGAGGAATTGCGTAAAGAACAGATAGGTCCACAAAATGGTGAAGGCAAACATGAACTGCGCGAGATAATTGAACACGAACTCGGGCAGAGGCTTGACGAGTTTCCCGGAGCGGCTCAGCACAAACAGCAATACCGCCAGGAACCCCAGCGAGGCGTGGAAATTGCTGACGAAATGGTAGGCGCCGTAACTCGCGCTGTGCCAGCCGGGCATCATGGTCATTTCGAAATCCCAGGCCACCATGGTCGCGTAAGGGACATAGGCGAAGGGGATCAACAGGGTAATATTGCGGAAGGTGCGCGCGATCGCGGGCGAAGGATTGGTCTCGCTTAGTTTCTGGTATCTAAGAAACAGACTGTACAACCCAACGACTACGATGAATCCGATGATCTCCCGCGCCACCAGGAAGGTGTAGTTGTGCCAACCCGGCAGGTGGCCCTCTTTGGCATGGGCCAGCCACTGGAAGGTATGCTCGCCGTTAAACAGAAGAATGAGCAGCAGCACGAAGGCCACCGGGAACAATACCGCGAGGCTGGCCACCAGACTACGTATCTGAAAACGCCACTTGGCGTTGGCCATGTGCAGCAGCGCCGACAGGGTGATCGTCCCCAGCGCCATGTAGAGGATGATTAAAAAATTCGTGGTCAGTACCGACCAACTGCCGAAGTTTTCCATTAAATCATTACTCCTCTAAGAAATTCTGAAAAATTCGTCCCTGAATTTTTCAGAGACGAAAAGCAAAAAATGCGATTTTTTTCTTTTCTCCATTTTTCAAACACATGAGTGTTTGAAAAATGGCGGCACACATGTGCCGCAGGAATCTCTGAACAAATCAGAGATTCCCTAACCTGTTATTGAGTCGCTGCCTGTGGGGCGGCGGCGGTCGCCTCTTTGGTCAAGGCGTGACGCACGTAGTTGACGACATGCCAGCGCTCTTCCGGTGACAGATCATTGGAACCGACGCCCCCCGCCGGGACGCCATAAGGGGGCATCACAGCGCCGCCGTGACTGATGGTGCCGTAGATCCAGCCTTCGGTGAGATCCTTCTGTGCATAATCCGAGGTGAGGTCAATCGCACCGATCTTGTCCGTCACGGGGGAATCGGCCTTGCCGGTCAGCCCGTGACAGGCGGCGCAGATGATGCGAAACAGCACCCGGCCCTTTTTGATCGAGGCTTCGTCCGGGGGGAACGGATTGGTTAGATCCTTGGCCTCTTCACGGCTGGCCGTCTGGGTCGGGATGCCTTGCACGGGAACCGAGCGATGCGGAAAGGGCGACAACTGCCCGTTACGTTCAGGTTCCTGAGGTTTGATGCTGGGTTGATTCATCATGTCCTGCGACCACGGCCAGGCATAGACAAGCACCGGGGCGAGCAACGGCACGACAAGGAATAGGCGCAGGGTTTTCATCGAATGATCTCTTCGCGTATTTCGACTACATTGTGTAGGTGGAACAGCGACTTCAGCGGCGCCAGGTTGGGTTCATTAACCTCCAGCAGGATGCCGATCTGGTCCAGACTGATTTTTTCACTGTAAAGCGTACCGGGGCGCGAGGGCAAACGCGCGCCGACCAGAAGACCTATCAGGGTGAACAGCACGCCGCCCAGGATCATCATCTCGTAATTCAATACGAAGTTGGTGACCAGGGTCACCACCGGCTTGCCGCCCTGCGGCTGAACCAGGAAGGTGGCCTGCGCCGCGGAGATCCACAGCCAACTGCCGATCAGGCCGAACAGTCCTCCGAACAGCGTGAAGAACTGCACGTGCACGCCGCGGTCGCCGAGCGCCTCTTCGACCTCCGGGTGCTCGATAGGCGAGATCAGGGTCACGTCATTAACGGAAACGCCGCTCACCTTGTCGGCGCGAATGTCATAAATGGCCTTGGTGGCCTCGTCAAAATTGCTGAACAGGCCGAGTAGGCGGTGGCTCTTTTTCATACCGCGTCCTCCTTTTTCATGTGTGCCCCGTAGGCGGGTGCGGCGCCGCCGACGCGCGCTGCCGCCTTTTCAGTGGCGAGCTTGCGGTGGTAAACCATTTCCTTGACCTCGTACATGGAGACCGACGGGAAGATCTTCACGAACACCAGGAACAGCAGGCCGAACCAGCCGAAGCTGCCCAGCACGATGGCCCAGGAGGTGAGGGTCGGCCACATCACGTCCCACGACCAGGGATAGAACGACTGGGACAACGTGGGCGAGACGATCATCCAGCGTTCCAGCCACATGCCGACGTTAAGCAGGATGGACACCGCCATCATGGTGGGGATGTGGCGGCGCAGCGAGCGGAAGGCGAGCGTGAACGGCAACACCGAGCCGAAGAACATCATGCTCCAGAAGGCCGGCGCATAAGCCCCCGTCATCTTGCCCCACAACACCTCCTTTCCATACACGTCATGGCCGTACCACACCGAGGCGAACTCGACCAGATTTAAATACGTCCACATCATGGCGATGGCAAAAGTGAGCTTGCAGATCTTCTCCAGGATAGGCAGCGTCATGTACTCTTCCCAGCGGAAGTAATAGCGCAGCAGGATGAACAGCGTGATGATCGCCGCGCAGCCGGAGTACAGCGCGCCGGCCACGAAATAAGGCGGGAAGGTGGTCACGTGCCAGCCGGGATTGATGGACATGGCGAAGTCGGACGACACGATGGAGTGCACCGAGACGGCCAGCGGAATCAAAAAGATCGCCATCAGCATGTAGGCCTTGCGGAACACGCGCCACTGCCGGTCGTTGCCGCACCAGCCTAGCGACAGCGTGCTGTAAAGCCGTTTACGCCAGCCGGTGGTGTTGTCGCGCGCGATTGCCAAATCCGGCAACATGCCGATGTACAAAAACAGCGCCGAAGAGGTGAGATAGGTCATGATCGCAAAGCCATCCCACGACAGCGGGGAACGGAAATTCGGCCAGGTGCCGCGCGATGGAATATAAGGGACAACCCAGTAGAAATTCCACAGCCTTCCCAAGTGAATCACCGGAAACAGCAAGGCCGTCATCAGCGAGAAGGTGGTCATGGCCTCGGCGAAACGATAGATCGGTTTGCGCCAGTCGGCGTGTACGATGTGGAGAATCGCCGAGAGCAGCGTGCCGGAGTGGCTCATGCCGATCCAGAAGATGAAAGTGGCGATGTACAGATTCCACATGTGCGGGTGGTTCTTGGACATGCCCATGCCATGTTGGTATTGAATCACCTCGGCGGTGAAGCCGATGGCGAGCAGCACCAGGCAGACGATGATGGAATACCAATAACCCCGGCGCGGGTTGTCCAGGGAGCGCAGGATATCAGTATTGATCTGTTTCCACGGCAGATCTTCGCGGATATCTTTTTCTTGGGAGTGTATCGCTATATCTTTCATACCGGCCTCTACCTTCACGATGGCGTTACGCTAAGGTCTCGCGTACCCGTTCGAGATACATCACCGACGGGTCCGTGTTGAGTTCTTCCAGCACGCGGTAACCGCGCAGTTCTGGATTCTGTTTGTCCTGCTCGTGGCGCGGACGCCCCTGCTCGTCCACCCGCGAGACCTGATGCGTGGCCCACAGCTTCGTCACCTGACTCTCCGGGTCCATCAGATCGCCGAAGTGGATGGCATTGGTGGGGCAGGCCTGCGCGCAGGCGGTGGTGAACTCGCCGTCCTTGACCTTGCGGTTCTCCATCTTGGCCTTGTCCTTGGCGGTGCGGATGCGCTGCACGCAGAAGGTGCACTTTTCCATCACGCCCTTGTCGCGCACCGTGAGGTCGGGGTTGAGTTGCATGTTGAGCGGCTCCGGCCAGGAGCTTTCGTAATACGACCAGAAATTGAAATAGCGCACCCGATACGGGCAGTTGTTGTTGCAGTAACGCGAACCGATACAGCGGTTGTAGACCTGCGCGTTCAGCCCATCCGGCGTGTGATAGGTGGCCACCACGGGACATACCGGCTCGCACGGCGCGGCGCCGCACTGCTGACACATCATCGGCAGGAAGCTCGCGCCCTGTTCCGGGAACTCCTTTTCGGGCTGATCCCAGTAACGCTCGACGCGCATCCAGTGCATGAAGTGGCCCTTCGCGAAACGCTCCGGCCCGACCACGGCCAGGTTGTTTTCCGCATAGCAGGCGGTCGAGCAGGCATTGCAGCCGATGCAGGCGTTAAGGTCTATCGCCATGCCCCAGCGATGTTCATAATGGTGGAAGCCGCCCTCCTCGATGCCCTTGCGGTATTGCGACCAGTTGTTTATCAGATTCTGTAGCGACGACATGGTTTAAGCTCCCTCCGTCTTGCGGAACTGATCTGCGGAAATGGTCGCCACCAGCTTGCGGCCGCGTTGACTGTTGTTGCCGCGCCCCTCGATGACCAGAGGTTCATTTTTGCCCGTGTTGGCCAGCTTGACGCGCGTGCCGTACAGCGCAAGCTCGCCGGTCTTGGCGTCGGTGACCGGATTGAGGATTTTCAATACATTCGCGCCCCGGTTCTTGGCGTAGCGGCCGTAGGCCTCGTGGCCCTGGCCCATCGGCACAGCGACCACGTCCGGGTGCACGCCCTTGCACAGATAGGCCTTGACCTTGATCGAACCCTGCTCCGAGGCGATCTCTATGACGTCGTCTTCCTTGACGCCGAGCTTCGCCGCCGTGGCGGGATGAATCTCCGCCCAGGAATCCCACACCACCTTGCTGATCTGATCGGGCGCCTCTTGCAGCCAGGGCAGGTTGGCATGCCGGCCGTCCCACAGTCCCAATTGGGCGGAGGGCGCCAGGTAGAGCGGATAGCCTTCATTGGGCTGCGCGTCGGGCAGTCTGATCTCGGTTACCTGCGGCTTCAGCTCTTGCGCGGCGGCGGCCACCTTCAGCACGCCCTTTTGCAGGGTCTGATTCCAGAATACGTTGTCGCTCGCGGCGTCGCCCTTGTATTCGGCAGGCAGGCTTGCCACGGCGTTGCGCAGGTACGCGTAGTAGTCTTCCCAGGCGGCATACTGTTCGGACTTGCCCAGCTTCAGGAGTTTGAGCAGCGCATCGCCAAAGCCGATGGTGTCTTTGTACATGCGCTCCATCAGCGGTTGCTGCACCGTGATGCCAGCCTCTTCCGGCTGGTAGGCCGCTACGTGCGTGCCCCAATCTTCCAGATACGACGCCAGCGGGATGACCAGATCGGCCGCCTCGGCGGTTTCGTCGGGGAACTGGGCGAAGGCGACCTTGAACGGAATCTTTTGCAGGACCTCGGGGAGCGCCAGGAAGTGCGGGGCGCTGTAAACGGGATTGGCGCCGTAGAAAAACGCAACGTCCAGCTTTTGATTCTTGGCGGCGTCGGCAAAAGCGATGAGATCGCGCGTGCCGCCGCTCTTCGCCGCCAGTTGCGGGAAGGGGAAACCGCCCGCCGAAACGATGGTTTGGCCGACATTGCCCAGCATGATATTCAACAACTGCACGGCGGCGGCGGCCTGATAGCCGTGGGCATGGCCCTCCACCGGCGCGCCGGCCAGCACCAGGCTTGGGCTGTGCTCTTTGAGCAGCGCGGCGATTTTTTCGATGCGCTCGGCGGAGACGCCGGTGACGTCGGCCGCCTTGGCGGGTTCATAGGCCGATACCGCGGCCATAGCGGCCTCGGGGACCTTGGCGCCGCCCTTCATCAATACGTTGGCGATGGCCAGCGCCAGCACGCCTTCGGTACCCGGACGGATGGGCACCCACAGATCGGCGTTTCCGCCGGTCAGGGTCATCTTCGGTTCGACCTGGACGAGCATGCCGCGCGAGCCGGAACGAAACTTGGCGTACTCGGTAGCGAAATGAGTAGGCGACACCCAGGTGCCCAGGAAATCGGCGCCCAACGAGAGGATAAGCTTGGCCTTGTCGAGAACCAGGCGCGGCATCGCCTCGCCCAGCATGTCCTGATTCACGGCGCGGCCCACGTGCGGGCCGATCACCTCGACTGCAAAATGATTTTTAGAGCCCATGGCCTCGATATGGGCGGCAAGCAACACCGCCTGGTGGCCACTGACCGTGCCGGTGACCCAAGCGAAGCGTTCGCCGGGCGCATTGGAGATTTTCTGACCGATCAGGTTCCAGGCTTCATCCCAGCCTATCGGAGTGAGCTTGCCGTCCTTGCGCAGCAGCGGCTGAGTAATGCGGTCCGGGTTGTAGTGACCCTGTATACCGGCCTGGCCCATTTGACACAGCTTGCCGCGGTTCAACGGCGAATCGGGGTTGCCTTCCAGCTTCAAGGCGTGTCCTTCACGCACCCGGCCGTGGATGCCGCAGAAGGCCGCGCATTGCATGCAGGTGGAGGCATACCATACGCCGATGCCCGGTATGACGTACTCTTCGGGGGAAAGGTAGGACATCACCGTTTCCTTACCCTGCTCCAGCGTCACCGTGGAGGGGAGGTCGCAACCGGCAAGCCCCGCACCCGCTGCGCTCCAGCCCATTAATTTGAGAAAGCCCCTGCGGTTTATTTCGCTACCACTCATAGCTGTTCATCCGTTCGTGTTTTCAAATTAAGGCTGATTATTTATGACACTTCCAACAGTCGCCGGGTCCGCCGTTGGCTTCATGGCACGCGACACACCAGCCCATGGTCATCGGCTTTACCTTTCGCGCCACCGTCATCTCCCTGAGATCGCCATGACAAGCGGCACACACCGGCGCCACGGTGTCCACGGAAAGCTCCTGTACCAGCTCCTCGTTATCGAAGATGAATTTCTTGAGGTGCTTTTCGTGGGTGAAATGAACGAAATCGGGCACGTCGTGCACCTTCTTCCAGGGGATGGATTGGCGCTTTTCCCAATACTCGGTGAGCTTCTGGATGCGCGGCTTGTCGGTGGCGATGACGCGATGACAGCCCATGCACTTACTGGTGGGTGGGATGCCGGCCACCTTGCTGCGGCGGCCGTAGCTGTGGCAGTAGAGGCAGTTGATCTTGTTTACCTTGGTATGGATGTCGTGCGGGAACTCGATGGGCTGTTCGACCACGTCACCGTTGTAGTCGCCCGGCGGAGGGACAGGATATTTAATATTGGGGGCTTCCGACGCGGCAGCGCTCGTCCCAATCAGGAAGCCGCCGACACACAGGAAGGTCAATAACCAACGCCGAAGTAAGTCATTCATCTTGTTAGTTCCGCTGTCTGGAAAACACGCACATTTCAAAACGCCCGCTGACCCTCTCATACCCTCTTAGGGACCAAGCGAACACACGGGAAACAGGCCGACGATGCCTTGGTAACTCGTAAAACCCGAGGCGCGCGGCAACAGCACGCCCTAACCTTTAGCGATTATGTCGGCCTAAGTGACTCACCCGGGGAATTGTTTGCAGAATATGCCTCGACGACCACGGCTACCGCGTCGGCATTTGCAAAAAACGCATCCTTAAAACACTCATCACAACAGGGAGCGACAGGGTGGGCGCCCAACTCAGCCTACACAATACTCAAAAGCAAAGCTCCCCTAAACGAGTAGATCATTGTCGAACTTCAAATCGTAAATCAACGCAAAGAGTGATGTCAATACTATTACAAGCCACATCAAAAATATGGCTCTCACTACATTGACACCGTGTCATCTAAGGTATACTCGCGGCAGGGTGGCCATAACTACTCATCAGTTATCCCAAAAGAGTCAATGACTTAAGCCCGTAAAACAGTTATCTCACAAAACATATCAGGGAGATCTTATGTCGTTAATTATCAATAGAAGATCGGTCATGACTCTCTACTCCGGCCCGGTTTGTCCCTTCAGCCACCGCACCCGCTTTGCGCTCGCCGAAAAGAATATCGCGGTGGATATTATCCACGTAGATCCCGAACACCTGCCTGAAGACGTGATAGACCTAAACCCCTACCATACCTTGCCTACCCTCGTAGACCGCGATCTGGTGCTTTATAACTCGCTCATTATCATGGAATATCTGGATGAGCGCTTTCCGCATCCGCCGCTGATGCCGGTGGACCCGGTGTCGAGGGCGCGGGCGCGGCTCATGATGTACCGTATCGAACAGGATTGGTACAGCGCCGTCGAAGAACTGGAAAATCCGGACAATCACCGCCTCAGCAAGGCCCGCAAGGCCCTTCGGGACAGCCTGACCGCCAGCGATCCGCTGTTCGGGCAAAAGACCTTCTTCATGAACGATGAGTTGTCGCTGGTGGACTGCGTTATAGGGCCGATTCTGTGGCGCTTACCGCATCTGGGGGTCGAATTGCCGCCCCAGGCGAAGCACATCGCCAAATATTCGGCGCGGCTGTTCGCCCGCGCGGGCTTCCTGGCCAGCCTCACGGAGGCCGAGCGGGAAATGCGAGTCTAACAGCCCGCTGAAAAACGTCATGGATGACTTTTCCAGAGTTTCCTAAAGTCGTGTAAAATAGCACCCCAGTGTCAGCTATTGGGAAAGACAATGAACAGCCCTCCTATCAATATGGAGATGACCTCCAGCCGCCCCTACCTGATCCGCGCGATCCACACCTGGATCGTGGACAACGGACTTGCCCCTCACCTGCTCGTCAACGTGACCGGGCCGGAGGTGAATGTACCTGTCAAGTACGTGCAGAACGGCAAGATCATCCTCAACACCAGCCTCTCCGCCGCTCATAATCTGGAAATCGGCAATGAGCTGATCGAGTTCAACGCCCGCTTCGGTGGAACAGCCACCCACGTCAGCATACCGATCTCCGCCGTGCTGGCGATCTACGCCCGCGAGAATGGTCAGGGCATGGTCTTTAATGAACTGGAGGGCGGCACACCCCCCAAACCCAACGCCGTCAAGCCCGGAAAACCCAAGCTTACACTGGTCAAATAACGCGCTACTTCCAGGGAAGCTCTGAGTTATTCAGAGGTTCCTTTATTTTTGCATCTTGTATCTTTCTCTCTTGCATCTGTCTTTAATCCAGACATTCAAACAGCTTGACGACGCACCGTACACCCGGAAATATTTCCCATTCGGCAGGTAATGGCGTATCATCAAATCTTACCTAATCTTACCTTTTAGAGACCACATGGAAAACACTAAACTATCCAGCAAAGGGCAGGTCATTATACCCAAGCCCGTGAGAGACGCGCATAAATGGGATGCCGGCACCGAGTTTGTCATCCAGGAGAAGGGTAATGGAATTCTATTGAAACCTATAACCCCCTTCAAGCCGGCCCGGCTTGAAGACGTATTCGGATGTCTCCACCACAAAGGCAAGCCTCTATCTCTCGAAGAGATGGATGAAGCCATTGCACTAGGCGCGCGAAAACGCTAATGCTGGCCGTTGATACCAATATTATCGTAAGACTCGCCGTCACCGATGACCCCGAACAAACCGGGATCGTTCGACACCTATTTGCCCATAGCGAGATTTGGATATCGAAAACCGTACTACTCGAAACTGAATGGGTATTACGCTACAAATATGCCAACACGGCGAGAGAAATTCACGGTTTTTTCATAAAACTGCTTGGCCTGCCCAATGTCGCTTGCGAAAGCAATGAGCAAATTGCCAAGGCGCTTGCCTGGTATAAAGCGGGCATGGATTTAGCCGATGCACTGCACCTCGCATCAAGCAGCCTCGCCGCCCGGTTTGTTACCTTTGACAAAGACTGCGGCAAAAAGGCAGCCAGACTAAAAACCAAACCGCGCGTAAGGATAGCGGTGGCGGATTGAGGATGTGCTTTACTTAACTTGTTGGACTTCCCCTTAAACTACATGACCCCTCTCAGCTCTCCTCAACTACGACCCCTCTCAGCTATTGTGCAGAGTCCACTATTTCACTGTGTCCTGGTACTCGAACAATTTTACTACTTTCTGCACGCCCTCGGTCTGGCGTGCAATCTCACCCGCCAATTTACCTTCAGCTTGGGTCACCAGGCCCAGCAGATAAACAGTTCCGCGCTCCGACACGACCTTCACCAGCGTGGAATCAAAGCCCTTGGTGGCGATCATGCGCGCCTTGACCTTGCTGGTCAGCAGGGCGTCATTGCTGCGCGAACCGAACGAACTGGGCGCCGCGACGACGGTCTCGTTATGCACCTTTTTGACCTTGTCGAGCCCGCTCACGATTTTGTAGGCGCGCTGACCCAGTTGCTGTGTCGGCGTCTCGCCGGTCATCAGTACGACATTGTTGTAGCTGGTGACATTGAGATGGGTCTGGTCGCGAATCTCTTTGTCCGCATTGAGCGCGCCCATAGCTTTAACTTCGATGGTTTCGTCATCCACGATGGTGTCCGCTGTACGTCGGTCGTGCGCGACCGCTATGCCGGTGGCGGCGCCGCCGACCACTACCGCCGCGCAACCCTGCAATAAGGCCGCTGACAACGCTACTGCTGCTAGTAAAGAAAATGTAGAGTTCATGGGTTCAGGTCTCCTTTCCAATCAACTGATAATCAATAAGGTCGCATAGGCAATGGATGATGAGCAAGTGGACTTCCTGGATACGTGCGGTCGAGAAGGCCGGGACGCGGATCTCGATATCCTGCCCGGATAGCATGGGCGCCGCCTCGCCGCCTTCGCGTCCGGTAAGGGCGATGACCGGCATGCCGCGCTGGTGGGCAGCGTCTATGGCATTCAGAATATTGGCCGAGTTGCCGCTGGTGCTGATGGCGAGCAGTATATCACCCGGCTGGCCCAGCGCGCGGATCTGCTTGGAAAACACCTCGGCATAGTGGTAATCGTTGGCGATGGAGGTGAGCGTCGAGGTGTCGGTGGTGAGCGCGACGGCGGGGAGGCCGGGCCGCTCGAGCTCGAAGCGATTCAACATCTCGGAGGAAAAATGCTGAGCGTCGCCCGCCGATCCTCCGTTACCGCAGCTCAGCACTTTGTGTTCGTTGAGAAAACATTCGATGAGGCGCCCGGCCGCCCTGGCGATCACGGGGGCGAGCGTGTCCGCGGCCTGTTGCTTGACCTGGATGCTCTCGTTAAAAATGTGCGTAATGCGTTTTTCTAAATCCATCAGTGCCTCTGTCTTACCCTAATCCCTAAAGGCCCAAAATCATTCCGCCATCCCTGGCGAGACTTCAGTGCATCACCTGGGCCCCAGCCAGTACGTCCTCGTACTGGCGTTCGCGGCACCTAACCCGCCGCTCACCCCTGTTTTCACACCTGGAAGGCGTCTTTTACCCATTCCGCTTTATCCTCACCCGCAGCGGTTAGCACGGCGACTACATCAAAGCGGCAGGGGATGGTTGCGCCCAGCTTACGGTATTGCAGATAGTGTTGCGCGCAGGCGATCAGTCTGGACTGCTTGTGCCTGTCCACGCTCTCAATGCCTCCTCCGAAGCGAAGGGTGTTGCGGTAACGCACCTCGACAAACACGATGCTGCCCTTGTGTTTCATGATGAGGTCCAGCTCGCCGCGCTTGCAGCGGTAATTGCGTTCCAGCAATTGCAGGCCTTGCGCCTGAAGATAGCGGCAGGCGAGGTCTTCGGCCTGTTGTCCGCGCAATTGTTTGGCGGTGGTCTCGCTCAACGCGCACCCTCGAGCAACTGCGGCGCGCCGTTGACAAAACGCGCCCATACCAGATGCCGGTGTATGCGGTTGGCGGCGTCCAGCGTCAGGCTGCCGGTTTCGCCTTCAAAGCGCTCCTCGGGTGCGCCGCGCAGACGGTCGATCTGCGCCAAAAGATGATACGCATCCACGCCCAGCGCATAGAGCCGTTTGTATTGTGCGAAGGCGGCGGGCGACTGGCTGGCCAGCGCGTCACGCAAGACCTGCTGAGGGGTATTATCCATCAGCACCCAGGGTATGTCCGCAAACATAAGACCTTCGAGATCCTGGTCGGCGACCGGCGACGGGTTGGCGCTGTAGACATGTGAGGTCGCGTACACCGGCAATTCGGAGGCGTAAAAAAATTGTAACAAGGGGCGGATCGTACGCGCCTGCCTCGGCTGCGCCGCGAGGAAGATGAAGTCGGCGTCCTGACGACGCTGTGGTCGAATTTTTTTATTGCGCTTTTCGCCCGCGTCGGAGTATTTGAGCAGCCTGCGCACCGTGGCGGAAAAATCCACAGCGTCCGGCGGATAACTCTCCTGATCCACGACGATGCCGCCGCGCTGCTCAAGCCGGTTCTTGAAGGCATTATAAATCCTGTCGCCCCAGTCGCCGCTGGGCGTGAGCACCAGGGCCTGGCTGTGGCCCTCCAGCCAGGCTCGCTCGGCCGCCTGGCGGGCCTCGTCTTCGGGCGCGAGGCCGAATTGATAGAGATTGATCGGCGCGGCGTCGCTCTCATCGCCGTAGTTCAAGGTGAGGGTGGGCACGGGCAGCGCACCGAGACTGTACAGACTCTTGACGCCCTCCTTGTCGAGCGGGCCGAGCACCGCGCCGGCGCCCTCCTGCAACGCCTGTTGATACATCTCCAACACCTTTGTGGCGCCTTCCTGGGCATTGGCCGCGCCGACATCGTAGACCGTGACGGGGAGATTCCCGCCCGCCTGCGCGCGCGCAGCGGCGAGCACGCCCTCGCGCACGGCACTCCCCGCCCCGGCGAGGGGGCCGCTGAGGGGTAATAACAGAGCGATCCGGGCTGGGCTCCCTATTGTAGTCGTGAGCGGAACCGTTGGCGTTACTCCCGGAGCAGGCTCAACGGGGGTTAGACTGGGTGCAGGCGCCGCCGTGATGGTGGCAAGATAGTGCAGCGTCTCTTCCGACGCGGGATGCTGGCGATAACGATGCCGCCAATCCGCGACCTGGGTCTTATACCGAACCGGGTCTTTGCCTGTGGCGCGGGCGATGGTCACGAGTTCCATCCAGCCGCTCAACACCTCCGGCGGCCCGGCTGCCAGTTGGCGCAAGGCGTCATCGGACATCATCGCCAGGGCCTGCACGATGCCGCGCTGATTGTCCTGGATGGCGATAGGGTCGGTGAGCAGCGGCTCCAGGGTTATCCGTGCCCGCGCGGTTTCAATGTGGTTGCCGAGCAGAGAATAGCTCTCCGCGCGCAGCAGGTGAGCCTCGGCCTGCAAGGAAGGAGCACCGGCTTGGGGCTCTTTGTCGAGCGCCTTCAGGGCATGCTGCGGATCGCCTTCGGACAACGCCACCTGCGCATCAAGTACCTGCCTGCGGGTGAGCCGCTCGGCCGGCAAACTTTCCACAGCGACGCTGTCCACCAGCAGACGCGCCTGCTTGATGTCGCCGGCCTGCACATAAGCGCTGGCGGCGTGTAAGATGTAGTCTTGAAGCTGCGGTTCTGCGGCCTGTTCGGCCAGCGCCTGATAGGCACGCGCCGCACCCAGAAAATCGCCCTGATTTTCGAGTTCTTGCGCCTGTTGCCCCGTATTTTCGCTACGCACCGGGGCCGGTTGCGCCGGCTTTGTTGTGCTAAACGAAGGTATGCTCAGCGTGCCGCAGGCGCTCAAGGTCAACGCAAGCAGCACGAGTAATGCTAAGGGGGATACAGCGTGCGGGCGGTTCATAGTGTGTGAGCTATTACTCTTTAATAGTGGAAGTATCATGGTTGGGAGGGTTAAGTGTCAATTGATCGCGGAGTGCTTTACATCGTTGCCACGCCGCTCGGCAACCTCGGCGACATGAGCCCGCGCGCGGTGGAGGTGCTGTCAGGCGTGACGCTGATCGCCACCGAAGACACCCGCCATAGCGCCCCCTTGCTGCGCCACTTCGGTGTCAGAACACCCTGTATCGCCCTGCATGAACACAACGAGCGCGAGGTCAGTCCGGCCATACTGGGACGGCTTGCCAAAGGCGACTCCGTGGCGCTCATCTCCGATGCCGGCACGCCGTTGATCAGTGATCCCGGCTATCATCTCGTGCACACGGCGCGCGCAAAGGGCATACGGGTGGCGCCTATCCCCGGCCCGTGCGCCCTGATCGCCGCCCTCTCTGCCTCGGGCCTGCCCTCCGACCGCTTTGTGTTCGAGGGTTTTCTGCCTACCCGCACTGGCCCGCGCCGGACGCGCCTGTCGGAATTGCGCGACGAACCGCGCACGCTGATCCTTTACGAATCGCCGCACCGGATTCTCGATTGCATTGACGACATGGCGCAGGTATTCGGAGCCGAACGCCGCGCGGTCATCGCGCGCGAACTCACCAAGCTCTTCGAGACCCTCCATGAGGATACCTTGCCGAGACTGGCGGATTGGCTGCGCGCCGATGAAAATCAGCAGAGAGGCGAGTTTGTGATTCTCGTTCGCGGGAGTACACTAGAGGCACGGGGCGAGGCCGAAGCACAGCGAGTGGTACAGATTCTCATGACGGAACTGCCCGTCAAACAAGCTGCGGCGCTGGCCGCGCAAATTACCGGATTGAAAAAGAATGCCCTGTATGACTACGCCCTACGTCTAAAAGATTCTCAATCTGATTAAACAACCAGCCTGGAATGATGTCGGACTTACATATGAAACAGCAACTCATAGATCCCTTTGGCCGCAAGATCGAATACGTCCGCCTGTCGGTCACCGACAAATGCGACCTGCGCTGTTTTTATTGCCTGCCCAAAGGTTTTAAGGGCTTCGAAGAACCGGACAACTGGCTTAGTTTCGATGAGATCGAGCGTGTCATTGGGGCGTTCGGCGCCTTGGGTGTGAGCCGCGTGCGCATCACCGGCGGTGAACCGCTG
Source organism: Gammaproteobacteria bacterium (assembly GCA_016195665.1). Lineage (NCBI taxonomy): Bacteria > Pseudomonadati > Pseudomonadota > Gammaproteobacteria > Gammaproteobacteria bacterium. Next base: position 70,523 of record JACPZD010000036.1, read on the forward strand.
GTGCGAAAGAATCTGCCGCAACTCGCCGCGCGCTTGTCTGTGCTGCCCGGCATCGAGGATTTATCGCTCAGCACCAATGCCACACCATTGCAGAAACAGGCGATGGCGCTGCACCAGGCGGGAGTGACACGCATCAATGTCAGCCTGGACAGCCTAAACAGTCAGCGTTTCCAGGAGATTACCGGCGGCGGCAAACTGGAGCAGGTACTGGACGGCCTGATGGCCGCCAAAGCGGCGGGCCTGCACCCCGTAAAGATCAATATGGTAGCGATGAAGGGCATCAATGACGACGAGATCGAGGACATGGTCGAGTTCTGCATCGTGCATGATTTCACGCTGCGCCTGATCGAGACCATGCCGATGGGCAGCACCGGTCGCGCGGCGACGGATCATTATCTTGACCTGCAAGAAGTTAAAAAACGGCTGGCCGAAAAATATGAACTCATCCCCAGCGTCATGCCCGGCGGCGGCCCGGCGCGCTACGTGCAAGTCGCCGGAACAAATTTGCGGATCGGCTTCATCACGCCTATCTCGCAGCACTTTTGCGAAACCTGCAACCGCGTGCGCCTGGGCGTGGATGGCACGCTGTATATGTGCCTAGGGCAAGACCACAAATTTGAACTGCGCCCGCTGCTGCGCGTCGGCATCAGCGACAACGATCTAAAAGAAGCGCTGTATCAAGCCATCTCGCTCAAACCCGAACGCCACGAATTCCGTGAAAAACCCGCGCAGGTAATCCGCTTTATGTCCATGACCGGGGGCTAGTTCGTCTACCCCGCTCAAACCGGGTTAAACGACGAGTAATCATGAAACGTCCAGCTTAGCGGGATCGCGTTTTGCGTCTCGATAACTTCCTTGCACCGAAACTCAACCAAGCGCTGCGCGCCGGGAAACTCCACGGCATGACTCATGTCCCAAATTACCTTGGCTGTACCTGTAAGCTGTAGCGTTGCACCCTTGTCAAAATCCACAAACAACAGACCTGCCTGGGGATAGGCCGTAATGTTGCCCAACGTGTTGAACATGTTATTGCCGATATAGTCCGGCCAGAGCAGGGTCTTCTCATCAAGCACTGTTACAAAACCCGGATTGCCGCCACGGTGGGAAACATCCGCTCCGCCCTGGGGATGGAAACTGCCGATGAAAAATGTGTCGGCCTGCTTGACCCAGGCTTGCTGCGGCATGGTGAGCGCACTGCTCCGCGAGGCACTACTCGCGTGTGGAGTGATGTCCGGCAACTCCCACTCGCGCGCCTGGATATATTTCGGACAATTGGAATACACCTGCTCGGCATAAACAACGACATTATTATCACGCAGCTCGCCCTTGCCGTTCACACGCATCCGCTTGCGTGTGGCGAACTCCATCACCAACATACCCACGCCCGGATTAGCTTGCAGATTCTCGCGCAGGGGATCGTGGCTGAGTGGCGTGCCGTCTATCGCCACGGTTTGCTCATCTGTAGCGCGCATAAAACCCGGCTTGCCGGTTAGCACAGACACCCACACCTGGCCAGCTTTATCCACGCTGCTGAACACCACAAAAGGCTGGCGGCGCAGAAATTCCTGCGCCGCCAGCGGCATTGCCGCGCTTATAATTTTTCCGACGCGGCCGGCTTCATGTTGCACACCCGCGCGGGCCTGTACCTCCAGTTCGCCTGGGTGGTACATTGGAGCTTTAGAAAAAACCGCAAGACGGAGCGCCCGGCGTCGGCGCCTGGCAGCCGCCTGCACCGCTAGTCGCATAAATCTCCAGGCGAATACCGTCGGGGTCTTCAAAAAATATACCACCTGATTGCGCACCCTCGCTGTGCGGCACCACGCCGTCGTAGTGGAACGGCACCTTGAGCGCCTTCAGCTTCTTTTCAAATGCCTTCACCGTATCCATGTCCGGCACTTGAAATGACAAGTGATGTAGGCCCGGCTGCTGTTTTTCAAAGCGGCCTTTGCTTTGCTGCCAGAGTGTGATGGGCAATTTGTCGCCGTTGCTTAGAAACACCCATTCGCGCCCGGCTTGCAGTGATTCCTTCAGGAGTTGAAAGCCGAAAACCTCCTGATAAAATTTCTTGGAGCGCTGAATGTCGCTGACGTTGAGACCTACATGGCCGGTTTCTAAGGTATGATGAGCGTGCATAATGGTTCTCCTCTTGAATTTAATAGGCCAAGGATCAATATAACTACCTAATCTAGGTTTAGATAGTTGAGCATAACCTATATAACCTGTCAATAAATATTTTGATAGTTAGTACTATGCAGACCAAGACACCTGAATTGTGGCACCATGACGCCTAAACAAGACTTTCTTTTTATTGGAGAAAATCTGGCGCTGGACTTCATCAACACGCAGCGCATGCGCGATGGTCAAATCGTGGATGAACTCGAAGACTATGCCGGGCTAGTGGGCTGGTTTGTACAGGCGCGTGTACTGGACGCCGCACAGGCCAAAGCGGCGTTAAAGAAATGGGGGGGCAACGCTGAAGGCAAGCGCGTCTATGAGCAGGCGCACGCGCTGCGTGGCGCCCTGCGCTCGATGGCGGAACACCTCGCGCAGGGAAAATCCGTTCCTCAACACAGCCTTGATGCCATCAACGAGGTACTGCGTCACGGTATTATTTACCATCAAGTGTCGCGCGCACGCGGTAAATTTGAAAAGCACCCGCACGCCACCCGAGAAGAGGCCATGCGGCTAATCGTGCCCATAGCCGAGGCAGCGGCTGATTTACTGTGCCACGGTGATTTGACTCTGGTTAAAAAATGCAACAACCCGCGCTGTATACTCTACTTCTACGACACCACCAAAAACCACGCACGACGCTGGTGCAGCATGGCAGGCTGCGGCAACCGCATGAAGGCGGCGGCGCATTACCGGCGCCTTCACTCGGCATAACCCTAAACTAGGCGTTCACCGCCTGTGGCTGGCTCAGTAGCCTCAGTAGGCAAGCCCGCCTCAACCCAATCCTGCTTCCCCTCCACATATTCCCGCACGTGGGAGTAGCCCAGCGCGGCAAGTCTGTGTGCGGCAATAGCAGAATTCTGACACGGCGTGTTGGCGCAATAGACGATAATTTCCTGGAGCTTGTCCGGAAATAAACGCGGCGCGAGTTGATCTACCTGGTCGTGCGGTAGGTTAACCGCCCCGGGTAAGTGAGCCTGGTCGTAGTACTTTTGCGGCAAGGCCTCGGCAATCGCAACTTTTTCTTTGCCTTGAAGCTTGGCCTGTATCTCTTGACGGCTGATCTTGGTGACGGGGGCGCTCATATCTATTCTCCTTGCTAAAGTGAGTTATCGAATCAGGGGGTTAGTGCTACACATGGTAACTTATAGTAACTAGTTGCTATTGTAAAGTAGGTACTATATAGTTACTACATTACTTACTAGAGAGCGCCATGACCCTACCTGAAAGCCCAATCGGCTGTCCGATGGATGCCCTGTTACGTCTCTTGATGGGGCCTTGGACTTCCTACATTCTCTATATGTTGCGCAATAATGGCCCGACGCGGTTTGGTGAGTTGAAACGCCAGGTGGGCGGCATATCGGCCAAGGTGTTGACCGAGAGACTGCGCACCCTGGAAGAAGCGGGGGTCATCTACCGGCACTACGAAGCGACTATCCCGCCACAAGTGACCTATGGTCTCAACCAGCGCGGGAAGGAATTGGAAGGGATTATAGATACGCTCGACGAAATCGCCCGGCGCTGGAATACTGAAGATGGGAAGGTCACGCCGAGCTGTGCGCCGGCAAATCAAATGCGGACAACTACCGGAAACAAAGCCAAAAAGTCTGCATAGTAGCCTTGCCCCCTATTTAGGGTGCTCGAATCTGATTGCTGAGGACATTCTCTTTATTCCTGCGATTGAGCACCACCGGCAGCAAGACAAGAGCAGCGCCTGCAATGCTCAAGCCCATGAGTCCAATAGTGTTGGCCGCCACACCAGCAAGCAAGGTAATCGCTGCTCCGCTCGCGCCCGCCAGCAGATCGCTGAACCCGATGACGCTGCCGCGTTCTGTTGCGCTGGTGAGTGCGGTAAGTTCAGCCGTGGCGGCAACGAAGGCGATGTTCCAGCCGAGGCCGATGCCGAATAGCGCTAGCGCGTTGAGCGCGACGCTATGTACAGCCATCAGCGCCAGCACCGAGACGGCGAGCACCCCCAGGCCCATCTGCATCGCACGCGGACGCCCGATGCGTCCGATGAGTTTTCCCACCAGCAGCACCAGCGCGAACATACCCATGAAGTGGGCGCTCAGCACCGGAAAGACGGACTGTTGCGTGTGCCCATGACCCGTCATCAGATAACCGATCATCGCCATCATGCCGACCATCACCGCGTAACTCGTGACGGCGACGATGATCGCCGTCGGCACGCCGGGGCGGCGCAGAATTTCTTTCAACGGGGCGGCGGGAGCGGGTGTGCCGGAAGCAGTCTGCGCCGCCATCATCTCAGCGATACGGCGCGGATCGGGGCGCACGCACAACACCAACAGCAGCCCCGCCAGCATGAAATCCGCCGCTCCATACCACGGGGCAGCGGGCAACTGCGTTGCACTTCCCTGCAACATGGGCATGAACACCAAAGGCCCCAGCAGCGCGCCGAAGACGGCGCCAAACAGCACCAGCGCAATGCCCCAGGCGCGGCGTTCCGGCGTATACATATCCGCCGCCGCGACACGCGACAGTAAACCTATACCAAATCCAATGCCGAGCAAAATAAATCCCGTTACAACCAGCGACAGCGCGAGTTGACGTATGCCGAGAGCGGTGATGAGCGCGCCGCATACGCCGATGCCGAAGCCCGCTGCCAACACCGGCACCCGCCCAAAGCGATCCATAGCGCGCCCGCCCAGCAGCGCGGCGATGGAGCCGGACAGCATGAACAGCGCGGGGCCCATACCGGCGAGTAACGGCGCGCCGGTGAGTGTGGCGAAGGTCGCCGCCGCGATCGCCAGCACCAGTTGACCCATGGCGTATAACGCGGCCATGGAGGCCGCCAGCAACAGGGTGTTGCGCGCGATCACTTTAGCGAGGGGTGTGGCAAGGGCAGGCGTGGTGTCGTGTTGATTGTGCATGTTTTCTTATTTACCGTGCTAGGAACTTTCCTACTACACAGGCTATAACCCCCCCAACATAACCTGTCAAATTATTTTTTGATGATTATAGAAGGGGGGCTTTACGCTTGACTTCGATACTGCTCATACTGCTCCTTGACTTCAGTCTCCGCCTTGGCAGCGGCGAGCCATTCCTGCATCGCAGGAAGGCCTTGAAGGGTAGTTACATACGCCTGCGCTATGGGGGACAACGGCACGGCATAGGTAACGAAGCGAAAGGTAACCGGCGCGTACATGGCGTCGGCAATGCTGAATTTGCCAAATAGAAATTCACCGCCTTTCCCGAATCGGGTGCGGCAATCCTGCCAAATCTGCTGAATGCGCCGGATGTCCTTTTCCACTTCGGGCGTCATGCCTTTGCCGGGGAAATGGCCGCGGCAGTTCATGTTCATGTGCGTGCGCATATTGGTAAATCCGGAGTGCATTTCCGCGCTTACCGAACGCGCTATCGCACGCGCCTCAACATCGCGCGGCCATAATTCTTTTTCGGGGAACTGTTCGGCGAGATGCTCCGCAATAGCGAGCGAGTCCCATATCGTCAACGGGCCGTGTTTTAAGGCGGGCACCAGGCCGGATGGCGAATATTTCGATAGGTCATCACTGCCAATGGCCAAACGATTTTCTTTGAAGGGAATGGTGGCTTGCTTGAATAACAGCCAAGGCCGTAGTGACCAGGAAGAATAGTTTTTGTTTCCGATGATTAACGTAAAGTCACTCATGCTTTTCCTCGTTTCTGTTTTAAGCGTACTCCCCTACCTGTGCGCACCATTTGATAAAGTTAGTTATTATCAATCGCTGATAAGCCGTCAATGCTCCTTGCATTTTTTTCTTGGCGATACTCTTTTAACTTGGCATCACCCTTGGCCTCAGTCCATTTGTCAAGAAGGTCGCGCTGCCCTTGATAATCGAAAATCGGCACCGCAAATCCGCATGAATCGGAAATACGGGCGACCTTCGTTCGTATGATCGCCCGCATACCAAGGTTTTCCGGAAAGAAAGCAGACAAGGGTTCAAAATCAGGGTGAGCAGGGATTATGACTTCTCCCCTGCCGTGTAACCGGACAATTTTCGGCGCGCCTTCAAACGCGCAGAACATAATGACGATGCGGCCGTTTTCACGCAGGTGGGCGATTGTTTCGGCGCCGCTTCCCGTGAGGTCCTGGTAGGCAACGGTATGTGAGTCAATAACCCGAAATGAATCCCCGCCTTTTGGAGAACAATTGACATGCCCATCCGGCGCCAAAGGGGCGGTGGCCACGAAAAAAACGTGCTGCCGCTGTATCCAGTCCGTTAACTCATCACTAATTTGTTCGTGAATTTTTCCCATACGATTACACAGAAGATATCAACGATCAAGCTCAGCCGCATCTGCTGGAATAAGCGAAAACCGCGGCGTCATGGGATTTACCCCATCCGACCAGACGGTTACGAGCGATGCACTCAAATTTAGCCCCCACCTTTTGACAAGTTGCGAGCCAGGCCTTTGCTTCGTCCATTGAATAGTCGGCATGACACCACGGCATCCAACGCCCGAGAACCTCGGCCGATGCTCGGACAACGGCAAAGAAGCTCGACACATCATCGGGGCCAAAGGGGCGGATTGTGATAACGCCATCGCTAAATGAAGTACGCATGCTGGGTCTTGCAGGCTACAGCCCAGAGCCGACTGGCGCGTCCGCTCCAGCGATTTGCTGGACCTTATAGGGCCCGACATCAAGTTCCCAGAAACCCGACGCCGACTTCTTCCCAGTCCGATCATGAACCGTCGCTTCGATTTGGTACTGCCCTGCCGGATCAGTTGGCTCGATCGTCAGGTCGAGTACTGGATCAGCAAGAATAAAGCTGCGCGCGCTTGGCACCTTCCCGCTATGCCGTGCCCAGTTGTTTTCTTTAAAAATGACTTTGCCTTTCGGGTCGGTAACTTTCACATCGATTGCAAAGTCCACCCGGAGATCTTCCTGGCGCGTGTACCCGGTAACGATGAACCCCGCATGCACCTGTTGATTAAAGCGTGCCTTGCGGATTCGGCGGATAGTTGGACCATGAGACGACGGGGTGGTCACCCACTCACGTATGAAGTCGGGAGATTCCGCTACAAATACACTGACAGCCAGGTCACCGGGAGTATTGGGGTCGATCGCCTTCGCAAGCTCCGGCATCGCGACCACAAAACCGATCAGGATTAAGACTAATCTAAAGCCCGCAGTTCGTCCCATTGCCAGTCCCCGATGCACACCTTGAAATAGACACCCTAAATGATGTCATTTATACGTCAACCTGACACCCAAAGTCACGACTGGGTGTTGCAGGTCTGATTGTAACCTCGTTGCACCTAGCCCAGTAACAACATGCGCAAGCCCAGCTCAGTCGTGAACAACGCGAAGAAGCGTTCTACGAAACGGCTACCGGCTGAAGCGCAAATACGCGCGCAAGCTTTGCAGCGGCGGCAATATCACCGCGCCTTAGTGCATCGTGCACATCGTCAAGCTTGTACGCGTCTGTTACCGACAAATACGGTGACCATTCTGTCTCGTCTTCGAGAAGTTCAACATCGACCTCCGCAACATATTTGCCTTCGTGCACATATTTGACGATATGACGTTTGATCATATTTGGCCTCCTCTCTTGGTAAAGGTGCTGTCCCATCGGTCGGGATCAGGACGATAAGCGGTCACAACCACAGCCGGGGAAGTAAATCCCTTCGGAATTCCCCATACAACATGAATGGGCTTGGCATCTTTATCCCATTGTAGCACCAGCACGGCTGGGCCCTTGGAGAAGGCCGGATAATCTTCGACAATAGTAGCTTTGTCCACACTCGCCAGTATGTCCCGAACGTATATTCCATCTGCCGCAATCTCTTCGTAACCATGCTCGGATATCCGCACTTGCTTTGCAGCAACGAGCTTCTGTACAGCCTCAAGGGTTTCGCTCAATTCACCGGGCCTCACGGACTGTGCATCATTGACGCATAACGGGACGCGAATTGAGGCGCACCCCGAATGATTAAAGATAGGCTAAGAACTTATCCATAAATAATTTACCGCAGAGGGCGCAGAGGAATCAAGAAGGATCTGTTTCTCCTCCGCGTCCTCCGCGGTGAAGCTTTTTCACCGCAAGGGACGCAGGGGAACTATTTATGGATATGCTCTAATCCTATCTTTAATCACGAGCGGGCGGTAGCCAACCTGACACGCAAAATCATGATGCGCAATATTTAACCCAGTAACAACATTCGCAAACCCAGCGCGGCCAGGAATAGGGCAAAAAAACGCTTTAATTTGTCGGCGGGTAAGGTGTGTGCGAGTTTGGCGCCGAGGGGGGCGAATAGGACGCTGGCGAATGCGATGCCGGCGAAGGCGGGCCAGTAGATGTAGCCCGTGCTCCATGCGGGGAGGTGCGCCGCGTTCCAGCCGGTGATGATGAATCCTATGGTGCCGGCCACTGCTATGGGCAGGCCGCAGGCGGCGGAGGTGGCGACGGCTTGGCGGATGCCGATATTACACCACACCAGAAACGGTACGGTGAGGGTGCCGCCGCCGATGCCGACGATGGCGGATACCGCGCCGATCACGCCGCCTGTCGCACTCATGCCTACCCTGCCAGGCAGTTGACGATGTGGGGCGGTCTTGATGCCGAAGCCGATCTGCGCGGCGACCAGGAGTTCGAATACGCCGAAGATGATGCGCAGGGTATTGTTGGGGAGTTGGTCCACGATGGCGGCGCCGAGCAGGGTTCCGGCGATGATGCCTGGCGTCAGTTTACGGAACACGGGCCATAACACTGCGCCATGTTGATGATGGGCGCGCACCGATGAGAGTGAGGTGACCATGATGGTGGCGAGCGAGGTGCCTATGGCGAGGTGCATGATTATTTCCGGCGGCATGCCCTGACCGCGAAAGATGAATACCAGGAAGGGGACTACGATCAGCCCGCCGCCCACTCCGAACAGACCCGCGATGACGCCGACGAATGCGCCGACCAGGGGATAGAGCAGGAAAGGTTCCAAGCTAGGGCGCCTGTTATTTGATCCACACGGTTTTGATGTTCACAAATTCGCGTACTCCAAAATGTGACAGCTCGCGCCCGTAGCCGGAATCCTTGACGCCGCCGAACGGCAAACGTGGATCGCTTTTCACAACCCCATTCACAAACGCAAGCCCGCATTGCAATCTGCGCGCTAAACGTTCTCCACGCGCGGCGTCGCGGGTCCACACGCTTCCTCCCAACCCAAACCGTGTGTCATTGGCGATGCGCACGGCGTCTTCTTCATCGCCGGCGCGAATGACGCACGCTACCGGGCCGAACAGTTCTTCATGATAGGCGCGCGTTTGATGGCCCACATGATCGAGTATGGAGGGCGCATAATAGGCGCCCGGGCCCGGCAAGGGTGCACAACCGGTCACCGGAGCTGCGCCGTAAGCAATGCTGTCGGTGACTTGCTGGTGCAGCGCATCGCGTTGACTGATGCGGGCGAGCGGGGCCAGCGATGTGCTTTCCAGCATGGGGTCGCCGGGCGTGAGTTTTTCGACGGCGTGCCGGAAGCGTTCGATGAACGACTCGGCGATAGCGGGTGTAACGATGAAGCGCTTGGCGGCGATGCAGCTTTGTCCGGCGTTTTGGAAACGCGCGGTGACTGCTTGCTGGACGGTGAATTCGAGATCGGCGTCGTCCAGCACGATGAAGGGATCGGAGCCGCCCAATTCCAGAACGAGTTTTTTGAGGTGTATTCCCGCCAGACCGGCGACCTGACGGCCGGCGGCGACGCTGCCGGTAAGGCTCACCGCGTGCACCCGGGGATCGGCGATGACCTTTTCCACTTCGTCGCTGGTAATCATCAGTCTCTGAAACACTCCTTCCGGAAGTCCGGCCTTGATAAACAAGGCTTCAATCGCCAGCGCACAGTGTGGAACCGTGGAGGCATGTTTGAGGAGCACCGTATTACCCGCCAGCAAGGCGGGCAGCGCGCAGCGAAATACCTGCCAAAAAGGGAAATTCCACGGCATGATCGCCAACACCGTGCCCAGGGGTTGAAAAGTCACGTAACTTTGGGAGGCGTCGGTCTTTATCTGCTCATCGGCCAGGGACGCCACGCCATGTTCGGCATAGTGCTCACAGCCCCAGACGCACTTCTCTATCTCGGCGCGTGACTCACGCAGCAGTTTTCCCATCTCCTGGGTAATAAGCCGGGCGAGAAGGTCTTGTTCAGCACGCAGCAGGGGCGCCAATCTGCCTAGCAGGCCGGCACGCTCCGCCGGACTATGTCCAGCCCACAGCGTAGCGGTCAGCGCCGCCTTGGCCAGCGCTTGCTCCAGCCGCGCCTCGTCCCATGGCTCGACCGATGGCAAGGTCTCGCCGGTGGCGGGATTGATGCTCATGAATGTCATATAATGACCCTTATTGAGCTACTCTTGAATAAGCGTACCGTCGGCGGGTAAAGACAGGGTTATTATACGGTGATGAAGCTTTTTGGTTATAGTTGTTTAATCGTCATATTGAGCCTCTTCTCGCCACTCGCAAGCACTGCTGAGCCGCGCGACCCAGATGCGATAAACTATGACGCCGAACGGCTGGCATTTTGGGAGGCCAAGCAGGCGCTGGAGGAAGGCAAACTGTTTGTTTTCCAGCAACTGCTCGAACAATTGCAGGACTACCCGCTGCTCGGTTACTTGCGCTACGACTATCTGCGCACCCGTCTCGACAAAACCCCTGACAACGAGATTCAGGATTTCCTTGCGCGCTATGGTGACTCACCTATCGGCCTCCGGCTGCGTGAGGCCTGGCTCAATGTGCTGGCCGGTGAAGGCCGCTGGGATGCCTACCTGCTGGAATATCCGAAGCACCCGCCGGGAAATACGGTGTTGCAGTGCTATGCCCTGGAGGCACGGCTGCGCACCTCGGGCTCGGATACTCCGGCCAATGAGTGGCTGGATGAAGTACAGGCGCTGTGGTTGGTGGGTAAATCCCTGCCCACCCAGTGTGACCCGCTGTTCAAGATTCTGCGGCGCAACGGGCGTTTGACTTCCGAGGTGGTCTGGGAACGGATCCGTCTGGCGATGGACAACCGCCAGCTCAGTCTCGCGCAAAGCCTGGCGAAGGATCTCGATAAACAGGATCGCGCCTGGGTGGCACGCTGGCAGCAAATGCACAAGGACCCGGAGCAGATGCTGGAGCACCCTGATTTGGGCGGCGATGATCCCAAGGCACGGGAGATCGTTCTATACGGGATGAAGCGACTGGCACGCGATGATGCGGAAGCCGCCGCCGGCCGGTGGGAACGGCTCAAGGATGCTTACCCATTCAGTGAAGCTGAACGTGCTGTGACACAACGCGAAATCGCACTCAGGGCCGCCTTGCAACGTCAGCCCGAGGCCCTGGAATGGCTCGCGGCGCTACAACCGGCGCAGCTCGATGACACTGTACGGCAATGGCGAATCAAGGCGGCTCTCGCCAGACAAGACTGGAACGCGGCATTGAATTGGATTGACGCTCTGCCCGCCGAGGAGCGTGACAAAGAGCAGTGGCGCTACTGGCGCGCGCGCGCGCTGGAACAGGGTGCGGAGATAAAGACGCCGAAGATAGCCGCTCAAACCGCGGACGAATCGAAAATCACCGCGGAGCAAATCTATTCCGAGCTTGCTTCACAGCGCAGCTACTACGGTTTTCTGGCCGCCGACCGCCTGAACCGCTCTTATGAAATTACTCACAAGCCAACACCCATGACCGAAACCGAATTGCGCGATTTTATGTCGCGGCCCGGTATGGTGCGCGCCCGCGAGCTATATGAGCTTGGCATGATTACCGAATCGCGCCGTGAGTGGGATTACTTTGTCGCGGCGGCTGATTCGCGTCAACGACAACTGGCGGCGGTTGTCGCGCATCGCTGGGGCTGGCATGACCGCGCCATCATCGCGAGCGCCAAGGCGAATTACTTCGATGATCTGGAAGTACGCTTTCCGGTCCTGTTCCGCAACCAGGTGTTGGCGAACGCCGAAACGCAGGATCTCGACCCCGCCTGGATCTACGGCGTGATGCGTCAGGAAAGCGCGTTCACAGTGGATGCCCGCTCCAGCGCCGGGGCGCTGGGGCTGATGCAACTCATGCCACAGACCGGGAAACAAACCGCGCAATTATTAAACACACCGTTGCGCGCCGCCAGCGAACTGCTTGATGCGGATAAAAATATCCAGCTGGGGAGCGCCTATCTGCGTCGAGTGCTGGACAGTAATAACGGCGACATGGTGCGCGCCACCGCGTCCTACAACGCCGGTCCGCATCGTGTCAAACAGTGGCTGCCGGACAGCAGCATGCCCGCCGATATATGGGTGGAGAATGTGCCATTCACGGAGACGCGTAATTACATCCAGCAGGTCATGGCCTACGCCACAATTTTTTATCAGCGCCTCGGCCGTGAGATCATTCCATTGAAAAAGCGGATGCAGGACATCGGTCCAGAATAACCTATTAGTCAGAGACTCCGTCATGCGGCTGCGCAAAATTTGTATCCTGGGGGGTAGCGGATTTGTCGGGCGACACATCGCTCATACCCTGCTCGAGCAGGATTACGAGATACGCGTGCCTACTCGCCACCGCGAACGGCACAGAGATTTGCTGGTGCTACCCACCCTAGAATTGATCGAGGCCGATATCCACGATCCACAGACATTGACCGAACTATTCAAAGGTTGCGATGCCGTCATCAACCTGGTCGGCATTCTTAATGAGAAGGGTCATGACGGCAGCGGTTTTCACTACGCCCATGTAGAATTCCCCCGCAAGGTGGTCGAAGCTTGTTCTGCCGCCGGTATCAAGCGGCTGCTGCACATGAGCGCGCTCAACGCCGATGCGCTGCACGGGCCCAGCCATTATCTGCGCAGCAAGGGCCAGGGCGAAGATTTGGCGCACAATGCACAAGGCATCCACGTCACCAGCTTCCGCCCCTCGGTCATCTTCGGCCCCGAGGACAGCTTTTTCAATCGCTTCGCAAAATTGTTAAAGATGATGCCGGTGTTTTTTCCGCTTGCCTGTCCCAACTCGCGCTTTGCACCGGTCTATGTGGAAGACGTTGCACAGGTGTTTTGCCGTTCACTGACGGAATCCGCCAGTTACGGCCGGCGCTACGAACTGTGCGGCCCGCGCATTTATACACTCCGGAAATTGGTCGGGTACACCGCCCATATCATCGGCGTGAAACGGCGCATCGTCGAACTAAGCGATACGCTTGCGCGCCTCCAGGCGCGCCTCTTCGAGTATCTGCCCGGCAAACCCTTTTCCATGGACAACTATCATTCTCTGCAAAAGGACAGCGTCTGTCGCGGAGCCGTGCCGTTGCCGTTTGATCTCACCCCGACGCCGCTGGAAGCGGTAGCGCCTACCTATCTTGCGCAACAGCGAAGCAAGGCGCGCTACTCCGACTACCGGCGCAGCGCGGGCCACCGGTGATGAAACACTGATGGAGATCTACCAAGTCGGCGGCGCCGTGCGCGACAAGCTCCTCGGCCTACCGGTTACGGATCATGACTGGGTAGTGGTCGGCGCCACTCCGGCGGAGATGGAGGCGCGCGGTTTCAAACTGGTCGGCGCGGACTTCCCAGTGTTTCTGCATCCCGACACCCACGAGGAATATGCGCTCGCGCGCACCGAGCGCAAGACTGCGCCCGGCTACAAAGGCTTCGCCGTCCATGCCGCGCCCGATGTCACCCTGGAAGAAGATCTCAAGCGCCGCGATCTTACTATCAACGCCATGGCGATGCGTGAAGACGGCAGCCTTATTGATCCCTTCAATGGCGCGCAAGATCTGAAAAATAAACTCCTGCGCCACGTCTCGCCCGCCTTTGCCGAAGATCCGGTGCGCATCTTGAGAGTGGCGCGCTTCGCAGCGCGCTTTGTAGAGTTTCACATCGCCGATGAAACCAACGCCCTCACGCGGCAGATGGTGAAGAACGGCGAGGTGGACGCGCTCGTGCCGGAACGCGTGTGGGCGGAGTTGGAACGCGCTCTGGGAGAAATCCGACCCTCGCGTTTTTTTGAAGTGCTGCGTGACTGTGGCGCACTGGAAAAATTGTTCCCCGAACTCGAATGCCTCTACGGCGTGCCTCAGCCCGCACAATACCACCCGGAGATAGACACCGGCGTACACGTGATGATGGTGCTCGATCAGGCGACCCGCCTATCCAGCGATGCACGGGTGCGCTTCGCCGCACTGTTGCATGATCTGGGCAAGGGTACGACGCCGCCCGCGGAGTGGCCGCGCCACATCGGCCATGAAGAACGCAGCGTGGACCTGGTAAAGACGATTTGCACGCGCTTTCGCGTGCCCAGCGATTACCGCGACCTCGCCGTGCTCGTCGCCCGATATCACGGCGACTGTCACCGTGCCGATGAACTACGCGCCGCTACGCTGCTGGAAAAATTGGAAGCGCTCGACGGCGCGCGCCGCCCGGAACGCTTTGAGCAATTTTTACTCGCCTGTCAGGCCGACATCCGCGGGCGCCCCGGCTTTGAAGACGACCCTTACCCGCAAGCCGAAATCTTTCGCGCCGCCTTGCGTGCCTACAACAGCGTGAGCGCGCAACCCTTGGTCGCGTCAGGTCTTAAGGGCGAGGCTATTGCGCAAGAATTGCATAGGCTACGCATCCAGGTTATTTCTCAAAAAACGAAATGAAAAAATAGCATTTTTTCTCCTTTCTCGGTTTCTCATTAAGGCGCGGACAGCACCTCGGACTTTTGCGCTGAGGATGACCGTCCAAGAATATAGGCGATTATCAAACCTTCCACTGTTGAGCCTATCAGCAGAATAGCCAACTCCAAAAAATTCAACAGCCAAGGCTCGCCCAACAGCGTGTGATAGATAAACCACTCCTGAAACAGCCAATACATGACCCAAATGACCCCGCCCCAAAACATACCTTTCCCCACCCAGTTCTTACCGGGTATCGAGGGCTGAAGTATCTGAAACAGCCAAGCGTGGACAATGCTCAACACCACCAGACCAGCCACGGATAGCGGGATATTGCGTTGCGGCGTCAGTTCTATAAATAGCGCGCTTTGCAGCGCGGGATCATACAGCAGGGCATGAACAGGAGGACTGGTGAATATCACGCCCAGTACGCCGTTTCCGACCAAGCCACCCGCCAACCCCGCAATCACTATCCGCGTGCCCGTATTCATTTATCCGGCCGCGGACAAGCTACTTCTTTTGTGGCTTAGGCTGCCATAGGCCCAGCGCTGCGCCAGTCGGGTCCGCAATCACACTCAACCAACCGTAATCGGCCACTTCCATGACATCCTTGTGGATAGTCGCACCCAATGCCTTCGCTTTTTTTGTCGCGGCATTGATGTCATCCACGAGGACATACGCCATCCAATGCGAGGGCAAATTGGGCACGGGATTTTTCATCATGCCGCCGCCGGTGCCTTCGCCTACGCTAATCATGGTGTAGTCCATTCCCGGTATTTCTTCCAGTTTCCATTCAAATAAACGCTGATAAAATTTTTTCGCCTTGGCTTCATCGTTAGTTAACAGTTCGACGTGTACAAATGGGTTTGCCATAGCATCCTCCTTTGGATTTGCAGGTTGGATCAAGAGCGAAGCATGCATCCAACAAAGCTGTGATGTCGGGTCCGCTGCGCTTGACCCGATCCACGAAGCTAAGTCGCACTCTTTGCAGGAGCCAACCGATCAAGCGTCGCGTTCCAGCCCCAATCGTGTTCGTCGTACGCTTTTTGATTGGGGAAGTGTTCGTGAGTCAAGATGATTTCGGCGCCTTGCTGCAAATTGCGAAACTCGACAGTGACCAGCGTCTCGCCGATATCGTCCATGTGCGTACCACGCCAGTTCCAGGTATACACCAGCTTGCGCGGCGGTTCCACGACTCGATAAACGCCGTACAGGTCATACACTACACCCTCCGGCGAACGCATGGCAATACGGTACGGACCGCCCACGCGCAGATCAATTTCCGCGCTCGGTGTGGTGTAACCCGCCGGGCCCCACCACTTTTTCAGCTCTTGCGGGTCGGTCCACGCTTGGAAGACCTGTTCGCGCGGGGCCGGGAAGGTGCGCTGGATGCGGAGCGTGATCGCTTGTTGTGATTTTTGGTCGGCCATATTTTCTCCTCACACGGGGCATTCAAATAAGCTGCCAGTGCGTCAAACTGATGCTCCCAAAAGCGCCGGTAGCCGGCAATCCATTCGGCGGCGTCCTTAAGCGGCTCGGCAACAAGTTGGCATCGACGCACGCGGCCGTCTTTTTCCTGGACCAGCAGTCCCGCCCTCTCCAGCACGCGCAAGAGCCTCGAGATCGCTGGCAGCGAGGCATCAAACGGTTCGGCCAATTTCATCACCGACGCCTCACCGCGGATCAATTGCGCGAGTATGCCGCGCCGTATCGGGTCGGCCAAGGCTGAAAAGGTGTTATCTAATACAGCTTCATTATGTTTAACCATAGTGTTAAATATAATGCAGAAAAACACCTCGTGTCAAGCAGATAGGTAGGATGGGCACGTCTTATGTGCCCACCAGCAGGGTGGCGAATATGAGGTAGGCTGCCCCTACCCTGACTCGGCGGCCAGGCGTTATAGCCTATAACACCGTGGGTCTATCCGGTAATTCATTGATGTCGCCGCTGCGTTTCGGATAATGCTTATCCAGATGCGCACCGACGGCTTTAATGCCACGAATCACCCCTTGCTCGAACAAGCGGGAGGTCGCTCCCGGCGTCCTGCCTCCCGCGACATTAGTACTTCCGTGTACGTCAGTCGCTCCCGGCGTCCTGCCTCCCGCGACACTGGGCCTTCCCCGGCCGGCGCGGAATGCAGCTTCCATATCGCGGCAAATTTTTTCCCAACCTTCTGCGCCGACATGGGTATGGATGCCACGATCAGCGACAATCTCGACATCGCGGTCAGCGAGCAGCAGATAAATCAAGACGCCGTTGTTGTGCTCGGTGTCCCACACTCGCAAATCAGAAAAAATCTCCAAGGCACGCTCACGCGCGCTCTGATTTCTGAATAACGGGCCGATGTCCAAACCCGCTTCTACTGCGAAGCGAATCTCGCCCTGATGGGTGCGCTCAGCCTCACGAATCGCAGCCTCAATCGCGTGCATGGCTGAAGGCGGAAAGGCGCGCCGCACCTGCCAGTGTCCGGAGCAAAGATGTTTAATCAAGCGGGAGAGCGACATTGCTTACCATCTCCCCGATGCACCGCCGCCGCCAAAACCACCGCCGCCGCCTCTGAAGCCTCCGCCGCCAAAACCGCCGCTCCGGCCAAGGCCGCCACCCCATCCACCGCGCCCGGTGTTGATGCCCGCGAACAACGCGAGAAAGGCCATTAGAATCGCCAGCAGAACGGCTGTCAGCAAGGAGCCGATGACAAACCAGACTATCACTCCGGCAATCGCACCCGCGGTCAGTGCCGCGGGCAGACGGCCTATCATAGCGCGCAACGCGGGCGCGACAAAAAAGGCCAGCAGAAAGGCCAAGGGGAATAATTGTTCGATGGAGCTGGCTGTAGTTTCAGTGGTTACCGAAGGGGTCGGCAAAGGTTCGCCTTCGATGACCTTAATCATGGCTGCTACGCCGGCCTGTATCCCGCCATAAAAGTCACCGCTCTTGAAATAGGGCGTGATCGTTTCGGCGATGATGCGTTTGGCGATTGCATCGGGCAGTGCACCCTCCAAACCATAACCCACTTCGATGCGCATGGCGCGGTCATTTTTGGCGACCAGCAACAATGCGCCGTCGTCTACACCTTTACGACCCAGCTTCCATTGCTCCGCCACACGTAGGGAATACTGTTCGACGGCCTCGGGTGCGGTGGTCGGCACGATGAGCACCGCAATCTGGCTGCCTTTTTTAGCCTCAAAGGCTTGCAGAGTCTGTTCGATATTGGATTTCTGCTCGGCCGTGAGCGTGCCGGTCAAGTCTGTCACCCGCGCGGTGAGGGGCGGCACAGCCACTTCGGCAACCGCTGCTGTGGCAACCAGCCACAGCAGCAGTGCTGGCCAGAGTTTTGGCATTACTGGACTGGCTTCCCGGGAAGCGGTCCGAAGTCCACTACGGGCGGTTTGGAAATGATCTCTGCGTCCTTCACCTCAAAGCTGGGCTTGGTTTTGTAGCCAAACACTTTCGCGGTGAGATTACTCGGGAAGCTGCGCACCGTGACGTTATAGTCCTGCACCGCCTTGATATAACGGTTGCGCGCCACCGCGATGCGGTTTTCGGTGCCTTCGAGTTGCGCCTGCAAATCGCGGAACGAGGCATCGGATTTCAGTTGCGGATAATTCTCGGCAACCACCAACAGGCGTTGCAATGCACTGGTCATTTCGCCCTGCGCGGCGAGAAATTTCTGGAAGGCCTGTTCGTCGTTGATGAGTTCGGGCGTCGCCTGTATCGCCCCCACCTTGGCGCGCGCCTCGGTCACGCCGAGCAGTACGGCTTTTTCCTGCGCGGCAAAACCCTGCACCGTCTTAACCAGATTGGGCACCAGGTCGGCGCGGCGTTGATATTGGTTCAACACCTCCGCCCAGCTCGCCTTGATCTGTTCGTCGGTGGACTGGAGGGTGTTGTAACCGCAGCCGCCAAGTAAGGTGGCCAGTAACAGGACGAAACTTGACAGTAAACCTTTGCGCATGACGATCTCCTTGACTCAAGGGGGTAATTTAACGGCGTAAAGATGGGGCCGACCGGCCAAAAATACAATACCTTATTCTGTCACAACCGGCTGCGAAAATCTCGCAAACTGAATCCCAGCACGGGGCCGTTAAAATCGCGTGTCAGTGCTAGAACCTTGAAGACCTCGCCCATTTCGCCCGGCAGCGTAAGCCTTTTGATCTCATCGGCAAGCTGTATACGCGGCCTCGCCTCAGCGGAGTGAGTTTGCGACGCAAGCTCGGTCAACCCGCAAGCGATCAGAAAGTTGGCTTGGGTAGTATAACCGGCGACATCGAGTCCCGCCTCATGGCCTGCCTCGGCGAGCGCGGTGAAATCCACATGCGCGGCGATGTCCTGCAATCCCGGATACAAAAAGGGGTCGTCATGGGCATGGTGGCGATAATGACAGAGCAAGGCGCCACAATCGCGTTCCGGATGATAAAGCTCATGACGCGGATAGCCGTAATCAATCAATAATAACATACCGCTCTCGATTGCAGCGGCAACCGTCCGCACCCAGGCGGGCGCGGCCAGATTGATTTCAGAAATATATCCCGGCTTGAGATCGGGCGATGCCACGCAAATTTCCGCAATGCGTTCAGCCAAGGCCGGATCGCTTACCGGCCCTGCCCGCCATGCAAACTTATCGTCCTTGCAAGCAACATAAAGCTCCGATATCCCTTCGGCATCAAGCTGAAACCGGTGCACCGGCATCGCATCCAGGACTTCATTGGCGAATACAAAACCGCGCAGTTTTTGTTTGGGAAATTCATCGAGCCAAATGACACGCCCTGACAAATGCGGTATACGCTGTATTAACGTCGCCCGTTGCCGCTCTCGCAGTTCGGCGCTGATTTCCAGAATAAAATACTGCTGGGGCAGACTGTTCAATACCTCTAATTCAGCCAACAAATCCGCAGCCATGGCGCCCGAGCCCGCGCCGAATTCCAGGATATCGCCGCCGCCCAAGGCTTGCAGAACTTGCCGGCACTGCCGCGCCACACACCGTGCAAACAGCGGCGAAATCTCCGGCGCGGTGACAAAATCTCCGGCGGCGCCGAATTTGTTAAGCCCCGCGCTGTAATAACCCAGTCCGGGCGCATACAGCGCCAACTCCATATAACGGGCAAAGGTGATTCGACCGCCTTGCCGTTCGATCCCATCCCGAATCAACTCCGCTAGCCGCTGACTATGGCGCAGCGAGTCCTCGTCCGGGACAGGTAATTCGGAAACAGGGGTAGTGAATTTCATTGTGGAGGGTTTCGACGCCGCGGATTTTGAGTTAGGCTTGAAACATTAAGGCACGCATACTGACATGCAGAATAATACAGATAATCCAAAAGTGGTATTGATTACCGGCGCCGCGCATCGCGTGGGCGCGGCGGTGGCCGAGGCGCTGCACGCCGAGGGGTTTAATCTGGTCTTGCATTACCGGCTATCCAAGGATGCCGCGCAGACCTTGCAGGCCAAGCTTAACACGGTGCGTGAAAATTCGGTGACCCTGATAGCGGGAGACTTGCTCGATACCGCCAAGCTACCAAGACTGGTGCAACAGGCCATTGATGTTTGGGGGCGGCTCGATGTGCTGATTAACAACGCCTCGAGTTTTTATCCCACGCCTGTTGGCGAGGTCACAGAGGCGCAATGGGACGATCTCATGGGCAGTAATCTCAAAGCCCCGTTTTTTCTCGCGCAGGCCGCCGCCCCCACCCTCGCCGCGCACCACGGCTGCATCGTCAACATGGCGGACATCCACGCCGAGCGGCCGCTTAAAGCTTATCCCGTCTACAGCGCCGCCAAGGCCGGACTGGTGATGCTCACCAAGGCCCTGGCCCGCGAATTAGGCCCCTCGGTACGCGTGAACGCCGTCGCCCCCGGCCCGGTGTTCTGGCCCGACAACATGGACGAAGAGACCAAACAACACATCAAATCACGCACCGCGCTGAAACGCGCCGGGCATCCCAGCGACGTGGCGCGTACTATACTGTTTCTGATCCGCGACGCGGGTTACATTACCGGGCAGGTGATCGCCGTGGATGGCGGGCGGTCTATTTATAGTTAGGGGCTTCATATGGCGCGGTTCTGGTTAATCCTCAGTCTTGTTGCCTCGCTGGCTGTACCGACAATTTCTTTTTCTGCGGGGCTCGCGCCCTGGGAGCTTGGAATGTCAAAGGCGGAGGTAGGTAGCCTTAGCGAGTTCGGGCCATACCGTACCTTCTCCAACGGGGACTTAGAAACATTCAACGGTATCTACGACGGAAAGAAAGAGAACGTTCAGTTCTTTTTCGATGCCAATGGACTGCGTCGTATCGGCGTGTATCTATATGAAGGGCACGACTTAAATGTGGCAAGGGGTGTGTGGAGAAAGGCTTATGACTCACTCGCAAAGAAATTTGGGAAAGCTGAGACTCCGGACATAAAGGTTGCATCTAACAATGAGCCGGCCAACTCCGAGAGTTTATCCATCGCTGCGTCGGTCAACGTTGACATCGCGGGAAAAACTCAGATGGCACCTGTTGGTCAACCCAAAGACATGTTCGTCTTCTCGAGCTTCTGGCGCCGAGGCGGCGCAGCGCCACTTATCTCCGCGTTAAGCCCGATGGTTTCTCCCATCCCCTGTCTCTGCT
This sequence comes from Gammaproteobacteria bacterium, assembly GCA_016195665.1. Lineage (NCBI taxonomy): Bacteria > Pseudomonadati > Pseudomonadota > Gammaproteobacteria > Gammaproteobacteria bacterium. The sequence goes on from JACPZD010000036.1 coordinate 91,906, forward strand.
AAACTGCTGAGCATGAAGTATACCCAGTACTTCCGGGCCATGCGGCAACGGTCCGACCGGGCCGGTATTGATCTGGCCTGGATAGAGCGGGCGGTGCAATATCCCATTAGAGAGACGCTCCAGCAAGATGGTCGTATCCGCCGCTGGGCTTCGATCCAGGAAGCCGGCGGCAAATATTTGCGGGTCGTTTTGTTGCCGGATGGCGAGACGATTCACAACGCCTTTTTCGATAGAGGGTTTACACCATGAAGATACAGTACTTCCAAGATACGGACACTTTATACATTGAGCTTCGGCCCGCTGATGTGGCCGAAACGAAAGATTTGGACGAAAACACGCTGCTGGATCTCGATAGCATGGGCCAGGTTTGCGGCATCACCATTGAGCACGCCAGCGAGCGGGCTGATATTCCCCATTTCTCTTTTGAACAAATTGCAGCCTAACTTTGATTTCGTGATCACAAGGTGAAGCATCGTAGTTGTAGGGTGGGCAAACTGTTTTTGTTTGCCCACGCGATTCAATCCCAAATTTGAAACTTGTGGGCAACAAGTTGCCCACCCTACTCGCCTTCCATTACGACTCGCCAGATGCCGTGCCGAGACTTGCCAAAAGCATCCCACAATTCCGCATAGGTTTTCCCCGCGATGGGATGCTTTAATTCACCGGCGATTTCAGCCAACGGACCCAGCACGAAGGCGCGCTTGAGTATATCGGGGCGCGGCAGGACCAGCCCTGATTCGTGGAGTCGCAGGTCGCCGTAGACCAGTAAATCGAGGTCGAGGGTGCGAGAGGAATAGCGCGGGCCGCTGCGCACCCGGCCGTGCCGGTCTTCGATATCCTGCAAGGCGCGAACCACGCTATGCACGTCTTGGTCGCTATCGAAACCCACCACCAGATTATAAAAATTATCGCCTTCGAAGCCGTAGGAATTGCTTTCGTAGATGGACGACACCGTCAAGCCGCCAAAGCGTTTGCGGAGGGCGGCCAAGCCGGAACGGATGTTATGTTCGCGCTCGATGTTGCTGCCGACGCTGACATAGACGCGGGTCACGATGGATTCCGGCCGCGTTCGATGATGACGCCTACGTCCACTGCGCCGCGTACCGCGCCTTTTTTGTTGACGCGCAGGCGCAGCCAACTGATGCCAAATTCATTCAGCACAATCTCCGCGACACGCTCGGCCAGCGTCTCCACCAGTTGAAATTGATTGGCGCCTACATACTCTATCAGGCGCTTGGCCACGGCCTTGTAATCCAGGGTGTCTGCAATCTTGTCGCTCGCCGCCGCCTTGCGGATGTCGGCGGCCATGTCGAGATCGAGAATGACGGCCTGCTTGACGCGCCGCTCCCACTCGAAGATACCGATGACCGTGTCAATTTTAAGATCGTGGAGGTAGATAATGTCCATAAAGACTTAAGGGCGCCTCTAAAAATTCGATCAAGCCGATGACGGCAAGGCGAAAACGGGCGAAAAAGCGCAGTTGACACGCAGTCAATGAGCATTTTGAGCCTGTTTTCAACGCCGCCAGCGCGGCTTTAGCGAATTTTTAGAGGCGCCCTTGACCGCGAGCCGCCTAACGGTTCCAATAGGGCCTATGATTGTACCTGCACTCACCTTGGTCTTGTTAATTTTTGGTTACCTGCTCGGCTCGCTGTCGAGCGCCATCATCGTGAGCCGCGTCATGGGCCTTCCCGACCCGCGTAAACAAGGTTCCGGCAATCCCGGCGCGACCAACATCTTGCGGCTGGCCGGCAAAGGCCCGGCGGCGATAGTCTTGTTGGGCGACATGATGAAGGGTTTAGTCCCGCTGCTCGTAGCCGGTTACTTTGAGTTGCCGCCTATGGCGCTGGCCGGTATTGCGCTGGCGCCCTTTTTAGGCCATCTCTATCCGGCCTTTTTTGATTTCCAGGGCGGCAAAGGCGTGGCGACCTTTCTCGGCGTGCTACTCGGTCTGTCGTGGATGGTAGGGACTTTGACGTTGCTCACATGGCTGGCCGTGGCGTTACTGTTTCGTCTCTCTTCGCTCGCCGCGCTCAGTGCAGCCTTGATGGCGCCGCTTTATCTGCACTGGTTTCATGCGCCTTTACCCTTACTGGTGGTCAGTATCATTATGAGCACGCTGCTGGTGCTGCGCCATCAAATCAATATTCAAAATCTGCTCAAAGGCGCTGAACCGAAGATCAATTTCCTGCGCAAAACTGAACCGGAGACAAAGCAATGAAAATTCAGCTCCTGCCGCTCTTTGAGAGGCTGATCGGCGCTGTAATCTCTGTGCTGCTGGTCTTCATCACCCTGGGGATTATCATCGGCGTCGCGCAGTTATTCCTGACACTGGGCGATCTGTTGGCCACCAAAGGGCTGGCTAGACAGTATCAACAGATTATTTCCGATGTGCTGACGCTGTTTATCCTGATCGAACTGTCTCGCACGCTGGTGGATTATTTTACCACCAATCGGCTGCGCATGACCTTTATCGTGGATGCGGTGATCGTATTTGTGCTGCGCGAGATCATGATCAAGCTCTTCGAGCACAAGATTACTCCTGAGGAGATCTATGCCTTGAGTGTCTTATTGCTCGTGCTGAGCATATTGCGCATCGGCTCGGTGGTGGTCTTTCAGCGCGAGAAAAAGATGATGGAAACCGGCCTCAGAAACCAAGGCTGACGAACGGCGCCGGCCGAATGAATTCGGCCCTACCTGCGCACCTTCAGAATGACCCCGCCCGGCTGCAGAGAGAGGGTCTCCAGCGTGCCGCCCAATTCGGCGATGTTGAGTCCGAGCTTGCGGTTCTCCGGGGCGCTGGGATCAAACACGATATGAGTAATGCCCTTGAGATAGATCAGCAGGGTCTCGCCGTCCTTGGCCGCCGGCGGTAGAGGCAAAACCTCGCACTTGCAGGCGATCATGGTGCGCGCCGGCCATTGACTTGCTACACGGAGGGATTTCTTATCGGCCTCTTCCATGATTAGCGTGTGGATGAGTTGATCGTGGGGCGATAGCAATCCCCGTTTTACTGCTTCGTAGTAATTTCTGTCTATCGTCATGAACCACGTGGCGACAATTACCAGCAGCGCGAACACACCGCCGCGCTTTCCTGCGTACCCCGGAGGCCCCAGGGACTCGTTGAGGGCGATCAGCTGCGGCAAGCCGTAATAGAGAATAACAACCAGCGTCAGCATCGCCCAGGCGTCATCGGCGGCAACGGCGCCGAACAGCAATGCCAGCACCAGCATGGCGCCCATAAAATCATCCATCAGTTTTCGGGCATTGAGGGCGATAACGAGAAGTGTCAGGCCGGCAACCAGTAACCCCGTAACCGTAACAGCGGCGCCCCCTTCTTGTCCGCCGCCCAACATCACGGCGGCCAGCGGCTCCAGCGGATTGCGCCACCACGACAGCCCGTGCCAGCCCGCCTGCAACAAAAGTGCAAACAACACGGCCAGTATCACCCCAATATACATGTGCCGCTGTTGACGTGTGTCCAGCGGATTTTTGTACCAATGCCCCAGCAATGCCGCGGGGTAGGCAAGCCCCGCAGGATGCAGGGTCACGGTAGTCGCGACCAGCAGCATCTGGGTAAAATAATTACCGCCGAGCGGGCGTGACGCTGCACGATAGCTGCGATCCAGCCACGCGCCCAGCCCGAACATCAAGAGCAGATACGGCCCGGCCGCCAGCGCATCGGCCTGAGCGAGCGTCAGCGGCGCGATCAGCAACAGGCCGGTGGCGACCAGCGCGGTCTCCTGGCTCAGGCTCCGCCTGCTCCACCGGTAGAGCAGCGCAGCGGCGGCGAACGTGGCGAGCAGGGTAAAGACCTTGGCCGCGATCAGACTGCCGGGCCAGTAGACGCCCAGCGGGATAAAGATCAGGGCGCGGAAATCCGGGACGCCGAAGATGACGATCGGATTGACAACATCCCCCGCGACAGACCAATTGAGCAACAAGGCGCGCGCCGCCCCTTCGTCGAGGCCGTACGGCGTGCTCCGCCCCAGCCACAGGGCGAGGGCGCCCCACAGCAAGAATACGGCCAGGCCCCAGTAGCGGGCAATGAAGCGTGATAAGGTATCCAAGGGCATTTAGGGGCTAGGGGCTAAAAAGTGAGGCGTAAGGGGTGAGGGGTGAGGCGTAAAGCAGCTTTCACCTCACTCCTCACGCCTAACTCCTCACAGTATTTAAGTATAGAGTAAACGAAGGTCTATGGCCATTTCCTTGCGGCCGGCCGGTGCCTGTGGCGAAACCAACCGCTATGCTGATGGTCACAGTAGCAGAGGCAACTATTTAAGGTGCTTGATTGAAACATATTTTATTGGTACTGACTATTGCGTGTTTCATATCCGTGGCGACCGCCCGCGAAGCGGGAACGCTGGATTTGCATCTCCCCGAGATCGGCAATAGCGCGGGGTCGGTGATTTCTCCCTTGCAGGAGAAGCGTCTCGGCGAGGCCTTTATGCGCGAGGTGCGCCAAACACTGACCATCAATGACGACCCGGAGATCGCTGACTATGTCCGCACCCTGGGCGAACGGCTGACCTCGAACAGCGACACCCAGGGGCGTGATTTCAGCTTCTTCGTCGTAGAGAGCCCTGAGATCAACGCCTTTGCCGGGCCGGGCGGCTATCTCGGCATCAACAGCGGGCTGATACTCAGTACCGAATCCGAAAGCGAGCTCGCCTCGGTGGTCGCGCATGAAATTGCGCACGTGACCCAACAGCATCTGGCGCGCAGTTTTGAAAAGGCCGACAGGCTGAGTATACCCGCAATGGCAGCCTTAGCGGCGGCGTTGATTATCGGCAGCCGCAGCGGCGAGGCCGGTCAGGCGGCGGTCGCGGCGGTGCAGGCGGGAGCGGCGCAGGCCCAGATCAATTTTACTCGCGGCAACGAAGAAGAGGCCGACCGGGTGGGTCTCCAGAGCCTGGCGCGCGCCGGTTACGATCCGCGCAGCATGCCGGTGTTTTTTGAGCGTCTGCAGCAAGCCATTCGCTTTGAAGGAAATCAGGCGCCGGAATTTCTGAGGACTCACCCGGTGACGACCTCGCGCATCGCCGACACCCGTAACCGCGCGGAGCAATATCCGTATCGCCAGATTCAGGATAGCCTGGAGTACCACCTCACTCGCGCCAAGCTGCGGGTGTTGAGCGAGGCCAATCCCAGGATTAGCGTCAAACGCTTTGCGGAGGCGCTCAAGCAGGGTCAGTACCGCAACGAGCAGGCCGAGCACTACGGTTATGCGCTGGCGCTGTTAAAGAGCGGAGAGACGACGGCGGCCCGCACCGAGGCGCAGCAGCTTATCTCCCGCGACAAGGAGAATTTCCACTACCTGGCCCTGCTGGCGCAGATCGAAATGGCGGACGGACAATCCGCAAAGGCCCTGGATCTCTATGGCCGGTCGCTGGAACTTTATCCCGGCAATCGGCCGCTTACCCTGTTGTATAGCCAGGCCTTGTTACAGGCGGGGCAGCCCGAGAAGGCGCGGCGACTACTGCAAGACCACCTGCGGCACCGTTCCGCGGAGCCGGCCGTTTACCAACTTCTGGCCCAGGCGGCCGGTCAGACAGGCCGGCAGGCCGAGGCCCATCAGGCCCAGGCGGAGTATTATTATTTGAACGGTCAAACCGACGCCGCCATTCAACAGCTTACCCGGGCCCTCGGCCTCAAGGACACGGACTTTTATCTCGCCTCGCAGATCGAGGCACGTCTCAAGGAACTCAAAGACGAGGCGGCGCTGGCAAGCAAAGAATAGTATAATGACAAATCTTTCCAGTTATTCAACGACCTGATTTCGGAGTATGCTTAGATGGACAAGCAACGCAGACGCTTTCTGAAAAGCAGTCTGGTCACCAGCCTGTTGGGCCTGGCCGCCGGTGCAGGGCTGTTCATCCCGCGCTGGGTGTGGGCCGCGTGGCCGAGCACAGCCTTCCAATCCAAGACCCTGTTCGGCGCCCTGGAGCCGCTGTTCGGCAGCGGCAGTGTCAACCTGACCCCTGCCGATGAGGACATCACCCTCACCGTCACCGATCTCGCCGAGAATGGCGCCGTGGTGCCGGTGACGGTATCGAGCCGCCTGCCCGACGTGGAATCCATTACCTTGCTGGTAGATAAAAATCCCAATAGCCTGGTGGCCCAGTTCAAGCTGGCGAAAAACACCCAGGCCTATATCAAGACCAATATCAAAATGGCCGAGACCTCCAAGGTCTACGCCGTGGTCAAATCAGGGGACAAACTTTACAGCACCAATAAAAAGGTCAAGGTCACCCTGGGCGGTTGCGGGAATTGAAGCCTGACAGCAAACCCCGGTTGAGAGAAAATTATGCCAGATAATAAGATTAAGATCCGCGCCACCCTCGAAGGGGAGGTTACCACGGTCAAGACCCAGATTATTCATCCTATGGATACGGGCCTGTTCAAAGATTCCAAGGGCGTGCCGATCCCGGCCTGGTTCATCCAGGAGGTCAAGGTGGAGCACAATGGTAACCCCATACTTGAAGCCGCGTGGGGCATCGCCATCTCCAAAAACCCTTATATGGCCTTCAACTTCACGGGCGGCAAGAAGGGCGATGCCCTCAAGTTGAGCTGGGTGGATAACAGGGGCGGCTCGGATTCAATTGAAACGACGATAACGTGAGGGGTGAGGAGTGAGGGGTGAGGAGAAATCTACTTTACGCTTTACTCCTTACTCCTCACACCTCACCCATAGCGCCTAACCCCTGCCGTACTATGCAAATCGGACCTTACAAACTTAATAACAATCTCGTGCTGGCGCCGATGGCGGGAGTCACCGACCGGCCGTTCCGCCAGCTTTGCAAGAATCTGGGCGCCGGGCTCGCGGTCTCCGAGATGGTGTCCTCGAATTCACTGCTGTGGGGCAGCGAGAAGACCCGGCGCCGCGCCAATCACGAGGGCGAAACCGAACCGCGCACGGTGCAGATCGCCGGCGCCGATCCCAAGCTCATGGCGCAAGCCGCGCAATACAACGTGGACAAGGGAGCGCAGATCATAGACATCAACATGGGCTGCCCCGCCAAAAAGGTGTGCAACGTCATGGCGGGCTCCGCCCTGCTGCAGGACGAACCTCTGGTCGGCCGCATCCTCGACGCCGTGGTCGCAGCCGTGCGGGCGCCCGTCACACTCAAGATCCGCACCGGCTGGGATAAAAATCATCGCAACGGTATCCTCATAGCGCGGATCGCCGAGCAGGCGGGCATTAAATCGCTGGCCGTGCACGGCCGCACTCGCGCCTGCGCCTATACCGGCGAAGCCGAATACGACACCATCGCCGCCATCAAGGCGGCGGTCAATCTCCCGGTCATCGCCAACGGCGACATCCGCACCCCGCAACAGGCGAAATACGTACTCGAGCACACCGGCGCCGACGGCGTTATGATAGGACGCGCCGCGCAGGGCAAGCCGTGGATCTTCCGCACCATCGGCCATTATCTTGCCACCGGAGAACTGTTACCCGAACCGGGTATCGAGGAGATCCGTGAGATCATGCTCGGCCACATCGCCAACCTCTACCAGTTTTACGGCGAACACACCGGCGTATTAATGGCGCGCAAGCATCTCTCCTGGTACAGCAAGGGTCAGATCGGCGGGGGCGCCTTCCGCCAGACTATCAATGCGGCGCAGACCGTAAACGACCAGTGGACGCTGACGCGGGACTTCTTCGACTCCCTGGCGGCGCGCGGTGAAGCCGAGCTGCCTGAGGAACTGGCGGCATGAGCAAACCGAAATCGCAAAACAAACCGCTGCGCGAATGCATCAAGGAAGCGCTTGAGCTGTACTTCGAGGACCTGGACGGACATAAACCCGACGATCTCTACCAGATGGTGTTGAGTGAAGTCGAACAGCCGCTGCTGGAAATACTGCTGCGCTATACGCGCGGCAACCAAAGCAAGGCGGCGGAGATCCTCGGCCTCAATCGCAGCACGCTGCGAAAAAAGCTGAGTCAATACGGATTGGACAAGTAAATAAGTGAGGCGTGAGGAGTGAGGAGAAAACTGCTTTACCTCTCACTCCTAACGCCTCACGCCTCACAGTCTTTTTCGCCTCACGCCTCACTCACATATGACCACCGCCCTCATCAGCGTCTCCGACAAAACCGGCATCGTCCCGTTCGCACAACGTCTGCAAGCGTTAGGTGTGCGTATTCTGTCCACCGGCGGCACCGCGAAGCTGCTTTCGGCCAACGGCGTCAAGGCGACCGAGGTCTCGGAGTACACCGGCTTTCCTGAGCTTATGGACGGCCGCCTCAAGACCCTGCACCCCAGGATCCATGGCGGGCTGCTGGGGAGGCGCGGCTTGGACGACGCTGCGATGGCCGAGTACGGTATCCCTGCCATAGACATTTTGGTGGTCAACCTGTATCCCTTCGAGCAGGTCACTGCGGCGGCGGACTGCGAACTCGGCAAGGCCATTGAGAACATTGATATCGGCGGCCCCGCCATGCTGCGCGGGGCCGCAAAAAATTATTCCGCGGTCACCGTGGTGGTTGACAGCGGCGATTACGATACCGTGCTCGCCGAGATGGAAAATCACGGCGGCGCGGTGAGCGGCGCGCTGCGCTACTCGCTCGCGGTCAAGGCCTTCGAACACTGCGCGCGTTACGACGGTGCGATTGCAAATTACCTGGGTACAATAAAGGAAAGCGCCGCAGCCGGGCGCGAGCCCTTCCCGCGCACCTACACCATGCAGTGGATGAAGTCGCAAACCCTGCGTTACGGTGAAAATCCGCATCAACGCGCCGCCTTTTACATCGAGCCCAATCCGCCCAGCGGCTGCATCGCCAGCGCCGATCAGATCCAGGGCAAGGAGCTGTCGTTTAACAACATCGCCGACGCCGACACCGCGCTGGAATGCGTCAAATCCTTTAACGAAGTCCCCGCCTGCGTGATCGTCAAGCACGCCAATCCCTGCGGCGTCGCGCTCGGCAAGACATTGCTGGAGGCCTATGAACGCGCCTACGCAACCGATCCCACGTCGGCCTTCGGCAGCATCATTGCCTTCAATCAGCCGCTGGACGCCGCCACCGCCCGCAGTATCATCGAGCGGCACTTTGTCGAAGTGCTAGTCGCCCCGAGCATCGAAGATGAGGCCCTACCGATACTCGCCGGCAAGAGTAACGTGCGCGTCTTGAGTTGCGGCCCCTGGGCCGCGGAGCCACGCGCGCAACTGGACTATAAACGCATCACCGGCGGATTGCTGATTCAGGAAAGCGACCTCGCCATGATTACCGCCAAGGATTTCAAGATCGTTACACGGCGTGCCCCGACGCCCGTCGAGATACAAGACATGCTGTTCGCCTGGAAGGTCGCCAAGTTCGTCAAATCCAACGCCATCGTGTACTGCAAAGACGCCATGACCATCGGCATCGGCGCAGGACAAATGAGCCGTGTCTACAGCGCCCGCATCGCCGCCATAAAGGCCGCCGACGCGGGCCTGGCGGTGGCGGGTTCCGTAGTCGCAAGCGACGCCTTCTTCCCGTTCCGCGATGGTGTGGACGCCGCCGCAGAGGCCGGCGTCACCGCCCTAATCCAGCCCGGCGGCTCGCTGCGCGACCCGGAAGTCATCGCCGCCGCCGACGAACACGGCATGGCGATGGTGTTTACGGGGATCAGGCATTTTAGGCATTAACTACTTCACGCAAAGGCGTAAAAATGTTTATAGAACTACATTCACCGCAGAGGATACAGAGGACGCATATTAAAACGATTTGATTCTCCTCCGCGTCCTCCGTGGTAAATCGTTCTTTTTATATTGATTTGCGACTTTGCGCCTTGGCGTGAGATTGATTATATGAAAATTCTCATCATCGGCTCCGGCGGCCGCGAACATGCGCTGGTCTGGAAGGCGGCGCAATCGCCAAATGTCACCAAGATCTTTGTCGCGCCCGGCAATGCGGGCACGGCGCGTGAACCGAAGACAGAGAACGTCGCCATCAAGGCTGAAGATATCGCGTCGCTGGTGGATTTTGCGCGGAAAAATCACATCATTCTCACTATCGTTGGGCCGGAGACGCCGCTGGCGCTGGGCGTGGCGGACGCCTTCAACGCCGCGGGGCTGCGCTGCTTCGGACCGACCCGTGCCGCTGCTCAACTCGAATCGTCCAAGGCCTTCTCCAAGGATTTTCTGGCGCGCCACCACATCCCCACTGCGGGCTATAGCGTGTTCACGGATGTCGAACCGGCCTTGGCTTACATTCGTAAACTGGGCGCGCCTCTGGTGATCAAGGCGGATGGTCTCGCCGCGGGCAAGGGCGTGGTGATTGCGGCTACCTTGGCCGAGGCCGATGCGGCGGTCACCGACATGCTGAGCGGCAACGTATTCGGCGCGGCAGGCAGGCGCGTGGTGATCGAGGAATTTCTGCAAGGCGAGGAGGCGAGTTTTATCGTCCTGGTGGACGGCGAACATATTCTGCCGCTCGCCACCACGCAGGATCATAAGGCGCGCGACGACGGCGACCGCGGCCCCAACACCGGCGGCATGGGGGCGTATTCGCCTGCGCCCGTCGTGACGTCCGCCGTGCATGCGCGCATTATGCGCGAGATCATCGTGCCTACGGTGTGCGGCATGGCCGCCGAAGGCAACCCCTATACCGGCTTTCTCTACGCGGGGGTGATGATCAGCCCGGAAGGGGCGCCGCGCGTGTTGGAGTTCAATTGCCGGTTGGGCGACCCGGAAACGCAGCCCATCATGATGCGTCTGCGCTCGGATTTGATCGAGTTATGTGAAGCCGCTTTGGACAAGCGCCTCGATAGGGTGCAAGCGGAGTGGGATACGCGCGCGGCGCTCGGCGTGGTGCTTGCCGCCGGTGGTTATCCGGGCCCGTATCGCACCGGTGATGTCATCCACGGCATGATTCAAACAGGAGATAGCGACCGGAAGATTTTTCATGCCGGCACCGCGCTGCGGGGCGACGATATTGTTACAGCGGGCGGCCGTGTCGCCTGTGTCTGCGCCTTGGGAGCCGACGTGAAAGAAGCGCAGCAGCGCGCCTATGAACGAGTTCGGAGTGTCGGCTGGGAGGGAATGTATTACCGCACCGACATCGGTTACCGTGCGGTGGCTAGGGAGGGTAAGGGGTGAGGGGATTGTCAGGCAGCTTCGCAGCCTGACCTACGCCTTTTTTACTACATTCACCGCAGAGGACGCAGAGGACGCATATTACTCATAAGTCAGTAATTAAGACTACACTTCATGCTACGTCTCCGCCCCCTATTGAGGGGGCGGGACAGGGTGGGGGTAGAGTAAACAGGGTTTTTACTCAGGAGTCACATTATAACGTTGTAGCCTTATTTTCTGACTCCGTTCAGGTATTTGCAGCGGCGTTGTTGGCGCTGCGGCGTTTGCGCGGGGCCTTGAACCACTTCTTTTTACAATCCAGCAGGCGTTGTTCGATGCCGTCGAGATCGGGAATGACTGCGGTTTCGCCATCCACCACCACGCGGCTCAATATCACCGAATCGGCCTCGGGTGTGTAGTCCATCGCCGCAATCCTGCTTTCATCAATGTTTGCGAGCTGCGGTATGCCCTGTACCAGCACGGCGAAAAAGTTGATATCGGGATTCCCCCCTAACGCATTGAGCACCACGATCTTGGCGCGCACTGGAACAGACGGTTTTGATTGCCCGCACATGACCTCAAACGAAAGCAGCGGAACATCTCTCTCACGCCAGCTCAATAGGCCGAGCAACCACTCCGGCCCCTCGGCGACGGGCGCCGGCTCGGAATAGTTGATCACCTCGGCGACGGCCGTGTTCGGCAGCACCAGGTGCCCGCCGCCGATCGGGATGATCTGACTGCGTATCGAGAGATGTGTATCAGCCATGGCGCGGCGCTTCAATAAAATCAGTTTTTCTTTTCAGTGGGTAGTTCATGCTTTTTCACTAGTTGTGCAAAATTTTTTATCGTATCCTCTGCGATGCAGTTTTCAAAGTTCTCTCGCCCTGGGCAGATAGACTACATCGGGCTGATCTACATGACTCAGTTGCTCAACCAATCTCTTCGCAAGCACCTCGGGCGTTCCGTTAAAGCTCACCAAGCCGGCTTTGCGCGCATGATCGGGCATACTGGAGATAAGACAGCTCTCCGCATCCTGCGCCCATACTACTCCGCCGTGTTCGACAATACTCTGCGCCCCCCTCAATCCGTCGTTGCCCATGCCGCTGAAGATGACGGCCCCGGCGTGACGGCCGAAGCGTTGTGCGACGTTGGTCATGATGGCGTCAATGGAAGGCCGGTAGAGCCGGTCGTCCTGGGTAAAGGGTTTGAGTTCAAGTTGCCCCTCGGCATTGATGACCAGATCCTCTTCGACCGGCGCCAGCACCACTTGATGATGACGCAGGCTGTGACCCGACTGAGCGGGTATCACTTGGAATGCGGCAGTGGAATCGAGTTGCTGCGCCAACAGCGTGGCAAAACCCGTCCCGATATGTTGCGCCAGCACAAATGCGATCGGCAGTTCAACGGGGATGGCGTTCAAAAAACTTTTCACCGCCTGCGGACCGCCGATCGAGGCGCCCAGCACCCATACCCGCAGAACCCCGGCATTCGATACCGGCATCTTCGGCGCAGCCGGTTTACCGATTGGACGTAGCGGTTCCGGCGCGGGCGTGAACTGCACCGGTTCCGGCACGGACGCCGGTTGTTCTGCGGGTGCTGTTGCGGCAGCCTCGTCTTTAATGGCCTTGGCTTGCCGATGATGCACAACTAAAGCCACCAGCTTCTGGGCGAGCCTGCGGCCCCAATCGCCGTGATGGGCGGCGGCGATGATATGGGTGGAGGCGCTGTCGTTAAACAGGACCGGCAGATCGAATCGCTCCAGCAACTGGTCGAGAAAATCCTGCTCCGACATACAGGGATGTATTAGTGTCGTGGGAGGCAGGACGCCGGGAGCGACCGCCTCGGTCTCGTCATCCAGGTCCAGCAGCAACACGTCCGCGCCCGTCCGGCTGAGCTTGCTCAGAAATTCTTCGCACGGTGGTTCGTTAATCACCACCTCAAGCCCGCCCTTTTCCACCAGGGATTGCAGGTTGGTGCGCTGGCGTTCCTGGGCGGAGGCGATGGCGACGCGCAGTTTTTTTCCAGAGGCGCCGCTCATGGCTAATGGAGTGTGGCGATCCGGCCGCCGACCAGGCTGTCAATGTTCTTCAACAACTCGCTTTCCTGGTAAGGCTTACCCATGTAGCTGTTCACGCCGATCTGCATGGCGCGCTCACGGTGCTTTTCACCGGTGCGGGAGGTAATCATGATGATGGGGATGTGCTTGAGCCGCGGTTCATTGCGGATCAGGGTGGCGAGTTCATAGCCGTCCATGCGCGGCATTTCGATGTCCAGCAACATGACGTCGGGGATGTGCTCTTGCAGCAAGGCTACCGCATCCACGCCGTCTTTGGCCGCCAGCACCTGGATATTATGGCGCTCCAGCAGCCGGGTGGTGACCTTGCGCACGGTGATGGAGTCATCCACCACCATCACCGTCATTATGCCCGTGGATGCGGGCGCCGCCGGCTCCGCGACGGCCTGCTCCGTGGTGCGCATCATGCCGAGGCGCACCAGGGCGGGAATATCCAGAATCAACACCACGCGGCCGTCGCCAAGTATGGTGGCGCCGGTGATGCCGCGCACCGTACTGATCTGCGGGCCGACCGACTTCACTACGATCTCGCGGCTGCCCATGATGGCCTCGACTTGCAACGTCACATAGTGATCGCCCGCGCGCATCATCAACATGGGTAATTTTCTGCGCGGGCCTGGCAGATAGGGGTGGGCGGTGCCCAGCAGCGTGCCCAGATGCATGAAGGTGTAACCCCGCCCGTCCATCCTGTAGGTCGCACCCGGCTGGGCGTGAAACTCTTCCAACTCTTCATGCGTGACGCGCGTAATGCGTTCGATGCTGGTGAGCGGAATAGCGAATACGTCCTCGCCGACATGCACCAGCAGCGCCTGGTTCACCGAAAGCGAGAGCGGCAAGCGCAGCGTGAAGGTGGCGCCCTGGCCCGGCTTGAAGCCGATATCGAGCGTCCCGCCCAGTTGCTTCACTTCGCTGTTCACCACATCCATGCCCACGCCGCGGCCGGAAATCTGGGTGATCTCCGAGACGGTGCTGAAGCCCGGCTCCAGGATAAACTGGATCACCTCGTTATCCGTCATATCGGCGCTCTTGCTCAGCAGGCTGCGTTCGTGCGCCTTCTTGCGGATGGCGGCGACGTTGAGGCCGGCGCCGTCGTCGCTGATTCGTATCGCTATATCCGTGCCTTGCCGCTCCACGCGCAAGGTGATCGTACCGGTTTCAGGCTTGCCGGCGGCGCGGCGCGCCTTGGCCGGCTCAACGCCGTGGTCAACCGCATTACGCAGCAGATGTTCCAGACTGGGCACAATCCTGTCCAGCACCGTTCTGTCCGTCTCGACCTCGGCGCCGAACACGCGCAACTCCACCAGTTTTCCCAAGTCGTGCGCGACCTGCCGGACGATGCGCCGCATGCGCGGCATGACCACGGCGAATTGCACCATGCGGGTGCTCATCAAACCCTGTTGCAGATCTGTATTGATGCGGGATTGCTGCAACAGCAGGGTCTCCGACTCGCGCGTCAGATTCTGGAGCTGACCTTCCACATTTTCTAGGTCGTTGACACCCTCGATCAAGCTGCGTGACAGTTGTTGTATGGAGGAAAAGCGATCGAACTCGAGCGGGTCGAACTCTTCGTCCTGGCGTCCTGTCTCGGCGTAGCGGAACAGGATTTGCGCCTCGGTTTCGATCTCGAGCTTGCGGAGTTGCGCGCGCAATCGCGCCACGACCTGATCCATTTCCGACAGGTTGTACTTGAATGAGCCGATCTGTTGTTCCAGACGCGAGCGCGAGATACTGATCTCGCCCGCGAAATTCACCATGTTGTCGAGCAGATCGGCGCGCACCCTGATCTGCTCATGCTGGATGCGCGACAGATGGCGATGCTCTTCCTCGGCAGGTTCGAACTCCTCCTGCTCTCCGACCGCTTCGGCCGGCGCTGCCCCCGGCGTCCTGCCTCCCGCGACATCAGTACGTCCCTGTACGTCATCGGGCTGCTCCGCCACAGGTTCGAGTTCGGCCGTCTTAACCGGCGCGGGGGCGGTCTCCGGCTGCTCGGGGAGCTGCCCTGGGGGATGGCCGTCAATCAGGCCCTGGATGTGGGCGATCAACTCGGGCGCCGGCGGGATCGGCAGGTTGGCGGCGGCGAGATCGAGCATCTGCAACAGCCTATCCTGGGTCTGCTGCATAAGCACCGGGAGTTGCGGCGAGACGGGCAGGTGGCCGTCCACGATCGCCGTGATGAGGGATTCCAGGCTATGACTGAGATCTCCCATCGCGGTGATAGCCGCCATGCGTGCGCCGCCCTTCAGGGTGTGTAATTGCCGTCGCAACTCCTCCATCAAATCCTCGTTGGACGGATCGGCGCTCCATTGTTGCAGAGTGATCTCGCAGGCCTCCAGTATCTCTTTGCCTTCTTCGAGAAATACCTCGACGACTTCACTGTCCTTTTCAGCCGCGGCGGACTCACTGAACCGGTTCATCACCGCCGGAGCAGGTCTCTCCTGCGACGTATAGGGAAGAGCGACAGCGAAGGGTTCTATTAGTGTCGCAGGAGGCAGGATGCCGGGAGCGCCTTCGATGGCGTTCAACTGATGCGCCAGCTCAACCTCATACAAGGCCGATATGTCGGCCATCAACGCCGTGTTGTTCGGCCAGGAAAACTTGGGATCCTTGAGCGCCGCGATGGTTTCTTTAGTGAAGGCAATGGTGCGGCGGAACAGGTCAATGATTTGCGGCGTGATGACGGTTTGGTTGGCGCTCAACGATTTGACATATTTTTCCAGCAGACCCGCAGGCGCGGCGATGTCTGGCACGCCCGCCATGCTGGCGCTGCCGTGCAGCGTATGCAGGGTGCGGCTCAATGCATCGGTGACGCGGCACTCGGTCGCTCCCGGCGTCCTGCCTCCCGCGACACTAGTAGTACCCTTCGCTGTCGCTCTTCCCTGTACGTCGGCATCCTGGGCGATGCACTGGTCAATGAATGTCTGAATCTTGTCGAGATGCCCGGCCGCCTCTTTACCGAAGATTTCAAGCAGCAATGTATCCATCTGCGGCTCTACTTCGCGCGCCGGTCTGACAATAACCTCCGGCGCGACCACCCCCTGGCTCAAGGTCACGCTGTCGCTGGGAAGCTGCACTATCGGCGACGGAGCGGCAGGCGCCTCTACAGGCTGCGGAGCAGGTCGCTCCCGGCTTCCTGCCTCCCGCGACATTAGTACGTCCGTGTACGTCACGAGACCGCCGGGCTGGCTCATCGCCCTGGCCTGATCCATCATGGCCTGGATGTCCAGGGCGGGCGGGGCGCCTCCCTTGAAATGCTCGACGAGCTGCGGCAATGCCGCCTGCGCCCGCTCGATCAGATCAATGACGGCCTGATGAGCCGGCACGGTATTGTCTATCACCCGGTTGAGCATGTTCTCGAAGGCCCACGCGAATTCACCGATGGCGGTGGCGCCTACCATACGCCCGCTGCCCTTCAAGGTGTGGAACGAACGCCGGATGACGGTCAAGGCCTCGTGATCCTCGGGATTCTTCTGCCAGACGGGGAAATGCGCGGCGATGGTGTCCATCTCCTCTCCCGCCTCCTCAAGAAAGATCTCGATGATCTCGTCGTCTATATCCGCGGGACGGGCGGCGGGTGTGGTGAGCGCTGACGGCGGGGCCGCCTCGGCCTGTTCCGAGGTATAGGGAAGAGCGGCAGCGAAGGGTTCTACTAGTGTCGCGGGAGGCAGGACGCCGGGAGCGACCGCAGGCGGCTCGGGTCCGGCGCCGGCCTCGGCCTGGATCCCGGCCGCCGGGGCCAATTCAATAGATTCCGGCGCAGGCGCGGAGACTTCATCCGCGACCAAGGCGTGCGTCTCTCCAAACAGGTCACTGGGCGCCAACGCCTCTGCTGCTGCGGGGGGCTGTTCGCCGGCATCGGTGAAGCTGAGCTGGCGCACGCTCTGCTGGGCCATATTAAGAATGGCCTCGCGATCGCTCCGCCCTTCGTCCAGCGCCTCCAGATAGTATTCGACACTGCTGATCACATCGGCCAGGTTATCCAACTGGTGCTGGCTGGGGATGATCTTGCGCTCGATCAGATCCTCGGTGATACGTTCCTTACAATCGGACAGGATCTCGGCGGAACGGGTCTCGGACACTACCTGCAAGGCGCCGATGATCTGGTTGAGCAGGGCCGGTACATGCACCAGCAGGTGATGCTGCATGGGCGTCACGATAAACGCCGTGATGGATTCCTTCACCCGCGAGAGATCGGCCTTGATCTCCTTGACGACCGTCGAGAAGAGCTGCCGGTATTCCGCGCTGCTGAGCAAATTTTCACTGTCGGCCGGCGCCGGACTTGCGCCGCTTTGCACGGCGAAGCGATCCTCCGCCGCGCGCGGTTCCTCTTTACCCAGGGCATCGAGAGAAGACTCTACATACAGCAAGGCGCCGGCCATCTCCATCAGCGCCGCCTCATCAACCGGTGCATCGCCTTGCACCATCTCCTTGAGTAGGTTGACCTGATTGAGAATCCGTTTGCGGGCGAGCCCCAGGCCCAGCATGCCGACGGTGTCGGCGATTTGCCGCAGCGGCTCTTCCAGCGACTGCAACTCACTGTTGACCGGCAACTCGCTGCGTACAAAGATATCCAGGGTATCCTTGACGCGGGACAGATCCTCGCGGATCACCGCCGAGACGGTGCGCAACAGTTCGAGATTGGGACCGGCCAGACTGGTGCGGGCCTGCTCGATCTCGTCTTCCCTGGGCAGCAGGGCGTCGAGATCGAAGGCGTATTTCAAGCCGAGCACCCGCGCGCCGGCCGAGGTGGCTTGGGCCACGTAATAGAGCATGTTCTTCAACAACTCGCGCGGCGGATGGGCGATCAGTTCCTCTTCGCCGCCGTCAATCAGACGCTTGACCTGACGATCCACCTGTCCCAGCAAGAGCTTCACGGAGACGCTCGGCTCCAGGCCGTTTTCCAGCAGAGCCTCGATCAGGCCGTGGGTCACCCACCATAGTTGCACCACCGCGCCCTGGCTGGACGCCTCATCCAGACGCTGGATGACCTTGTTCAATTCCTTGAGATGCTGCATGGCGGCCGGCGTGCGGTACCAGTGGACCAGACTGCGTTGATAGGCGCTGCGCTGCCGCCGCGCCACCGCGCGGATATCCGGCTGGCCCTGAACGACCAGCTCCAAGGCCGGGCGCGCTGGCGGCGCGATGCTGAGGTCGGGGGCGAACAGCGCGCCCTGCGAGAGCAGGTTCTGACCGCGCGCCGCGCGCAGGTCATTCAACAACGGCAGCAGCACCAGGGGCGTATCCTGCTGATGGCCGCTCTGCAGGCGCTCCAGGTAATTGGGCAGTTGCAGGATGGCGCGCATCAGGACTTCATAGGCGTCGTCGCGCTGCTGAATTTCTTCCCTGGCCAGGGCCTCCGCGAGGTGTTCCATCTCTTCGGCGAGCATGGCCGCGCCATACAGCTCGATCATCTGCAGGGTGCCGTGCACCTGGTGCAGATGGGTCACGCAAAAACGCATCTGCGCGCTGTCGTGTGGATTGAGCACAAAGGCCTCTAGGGCGTGCCGCGCCTCGGCGAGGCTCTGATCAATCTCGCCCTTGACCCATTTCAGGGTGCCGTAATCAATGAGCGCGGCGGGATTCATCAGACACACTCCTTGGAGAGCCCGTCGGCGGCCGTGCTGGAGACATGGCCATTCAGCGCCGGGAGACGCCGGTAGGCAAGGGTGTTTTCAGACGTGAGCCGCTCCATGCGCGGACTGGACCAATCCGTGACCTCGCCGGGACCGAGCACCAGCACCCCTCCCGGCCGCAGATACTTCATCAGAATATTAAGAATATCCAGCCGGCGGGAACGATTAAAATAGATCAGCACATTCTGGCAATAGATAATATCCATCTCGCCGAGGGCCGCATGCCGGTCTTCCACAATGTTCATCTGACTAAAGCAGACCCGTTTGCGCAGAGCCTCGCTCACCTGATATTGCTCCGGTTCTATGGGAATGAAGTAGCGCTGCACAATGGTGGGGTCCATGCCGATGAACTTGCGGCGGTTATAGACGCCGTGGCGAGCGGTGGTCAGGGCCGAACGGCTGATGTCGGTAGCGGTGACGCTGAGATAATACTGGACACCCAGCGAGGCGAGATGCTGATCTATGACGATGGCGAGCGAATAGGCCTCCTCGCCGGTGGCGCAGCCCATGCTCCAGGCGTTCACGGACAGCCTGTCCGCACCCTCCGCCGAGCGCGGCAGACAACGCTCCCGGATCAGGCGCAACGATTCGGGATGCCGGAAAAAGCGTGTCTCGTGGACGGTGAGCCTGTCCACCAGGGTCGCCCACTCGACCACCCGGCCCGGCGCCGACACGATCAGATCATAGTAACTCTGATAATCCGGGCAGCCGATTTCACGCATGCGCAGCCCGATGCTGGTAACGAGAAACGACTTACGCTCTACGGGTAAACTGGTTCCCGTGCGTTGCTCCAGCAGTTCCGCCCATTGGTAAAACTGCTTGTCGTCCATCTTCGGCAGGGTCATGGCTGGCCACAATCATTAGATACATTTTCCACCGATAGCACTCGCTCACTGGCAACGCTGGCCTAACTTGGCAATTTGAAACCCGCGACCGACTTGCGCAGATCGTTGGCGAGATCGGCCAGATTGCCGATGGATGCCGCCGTCTCGTTGGAACCGACCGAGGTCTGCGTCGTGACCTCCCGGATCTCGTTCATCGTGTTCGAAATGGAGGTCGCCCCGAAGGCCTGCTGGCGCGCGGTGTGCGAGATGCTTTGAATCAGTCCGGCGAGCTTGCTGGAGACGCTTTCAATCTCTTTCAGCGCCGCACCCGCATCCTGCGCCAGCTTGGCGCCGTTCACCACGCCCGAGGTGCTTTGTTCCATCGAGATGATCGCCTCGTTGGTGTCGGTTTGAATCGTTTTAACGAGGGCGTCAATCTGTTTGGTGGCGTTGCTGGAACGCTCGGCGAGGCGCTGCACCTCGTCGGCCACCACCGCGAAGCCGCGGCCCGCCTCACCCGCCATGGCCGCCTGGATGGCGGCATTCAAGGCGAGAATGTTGGTTTGATCGGCGATGTCGTTAATCAACTCGACGATATCGCCGATCTCCTGTGAGCTTTCACCGAGACGTTTGATGCGCTTGGATGTTTCTTGAATCTGTTCACGGATACTGTCCATGCCCTGGATGGTGTTCTGCACCGCCGTGGCGCCCTTGCCGGCGATCTCCACCGAGTTTTGCGCCACCGCCGCAGACTCCGCAGCATTGGCGGAGACCTCTTCGATCGAGACCGCCATTTCATTGATCGCCGCGCTGGTGTCGGTGATCTGCTGGGCTTGGTGGTCACTGGCCTGCGCCAGATGGATGGCCGTGGCCTGGGTCTCCTGGGCGGCCGAAGAAACGTGCACGGTGATTTCGTTGATGTTGGTCACCAGGGTGCGCAAGGCGTCAATGGCGTAATTGACGGCGTCCGCGATGGCGCCGGTGATGTCTTCCGTCACTGTCGCGCGTGCGGTCAAATCACCGTCGGCGAGGTTGGCCATCTCATCCAACAACCGCATGATGGCGGTCTGGTTGCGGCGAATTTCATCGGCGCTGACCGCCAAGCGGGCCAGTGCGTCGCGACGCAGCTTGTAACCCAGGGTGATGAGCAACACCAGCGCGAAAGCGCCCAGGATATAACCGGTAGTGGCCGAAATCGTGCGGTTACGTTCTAAACCGGCATAGGCGCTCACCAGGTCAGTGGTATCCTTGAACAGCGCGTCGCTGCTTTCAAACACGTCCTTGGCGGCGTCTTGCACCTTAAACAAATCCGGGAATTTTTCCAGAATAAGCAGATCGAGCTGGGTGATGGATCCGAACAGGTCGGCGATTTCATCCAGTCTCTTGCGGGCATCGGGGTCCTCGACGCGCGTGATCCGGAGCGCCTCGTTACCCGAGCGCATTCCCTCCAGGGCAGTGACAAACGCCGCCGCATCATGGCGGAACAGATCGGCCGCCTGGGCCGCCGCCTCGGAGCCGCGTCCGCCCTGGAACACCTTGTTGACGTGCGCGGCGATCTGCTGGCTGAGCGCCACCAGACGCCCCGCGACAGCGATATTTCCCTGCTGCGCCATCAGCCGCGTCATGGCCCTTTCACTTTCCGCCTGAGTCGCTTTCTCCACCGGCGCGCCTTTTTTAATGAGGGCGTCCAGCAGACCCTCCGAGGCCTTGGTCAATTTGGGGCTTACCTCGTTGATCGTCTTGACGAACTCGGTGGAAGCCTTCACCAACTGCTCGTTGCTCAAGATAACATCGGCGTTGGCGCCATAGCGCTTCCACTCCTTCTCCACCTTGCCGAGCTGCGACGCCGCGGCATCGGGCGTGGGGGGCAGGCCGGTGAGGGTATTGCCGCCCTTCAGGCGCGAGACAATCTGGGCGAACTGGTCGCGCGCGTCCTTCAACTGCGGGAAGGCCTCCGAACGGGTGACGGCCGCCTCGGCGTTTTTGGCGATACGCTGCGACAGCACGCGCAATTCGCCGGCCAGGCTGATGTATTCCTTATCGTAGTTGGATTGCTGTCCCACATAACCGAAGTTAAGCGCCAGCAGCACAATAAAGGTAACCAGCGCGCCGATCAGGATTACCAATTCTCGGTCGCGGCCCAGCGTCTTACGAGGGTTTATTTCCATACATTACTCCCTGCCAACCAACGTTGTCATGTCACCCGCCAAGCGGGTAACGGTCATCAAATCACTTCGAGCGCCTTGGGGGCGCGATTTTTAGAGATTCCCATCAGGCGTTCGCCTGCAGGAAGGAGGGGCTTTGCACCAGTTTATGGGTGCTGAACACCGGCCACTGTTCCTCCCCATGCTTATAACTGCCGCGCAAGTAATCCCTGGCGAGATTGATATCCGGCGGCGCAGATTTGTACTCCTCCTCCAGAAAATGTTTCATGCCCAGCACTTCATCCACCACCAATCCCGCGAACAGCCCCGCATGCTGCACCACCAGGACCCGGCTGCGGCGCCCTATAATCGGGGCCGGCCTGCCCAGAAACGATTGCAGCGTGACAATGGGCAACAAATTGCCGCGCACGTTGGCGATGCCCTTCAGCCAGGACTTTGCCCTCGGCACCTGGGATAAACCGGGATAGGTCAGTATCTCGCGCACCTCCATCAGGGGAGCGACCAGCAACGCCTCGCCCAATCTAAACGCGATGCCCGACCAGGTCTTCTTGACCTCCTCCTGGCGCGGCAGACCCACCGCATGCTGTTTACTGCGCCGATCGATATCGCGCAGCAGGGCCACAGGACCTTTAGATGCAGATTGAGTCATCAACGCAGCCCCATTCAGTTACGCCCTCAAGTACCCAGCGCGGCCTTGATCTTATCCAGCAGTTCCGCCTCGTTCACGGGCTTGGTCACGTAATCCTTGGCGCCCTGCCGCAGCCCCCACACCCGGTCTGTTTCCTGATCCTTGGTGGTGACGATGATGATGGGGATATTGGCCGTATCCGGATTTTTGCTGATCTGGCGCGTGGCCTGAAAACCGCTGATGCCGGGCAGTACTACGTCCATCAGAATCAGGTCCGGTTTGATCTCCTTGACCCTGGCGATAGCCTCTTCCCCGGTGCCGGCCGTCAACCCCTCGTGCTGATTGCGCTCCAGCAGCGTCTTCAGTACATGGGTATCGGTGGGAGAGTCATCCACTATGAGTATGCGTGCCATTCTTTCCCCTCGTCTCCTAAAATCAAGTCATTTAATCAGTAAAATCTTGCATAGTGCTCAAATCCAAGCAAACTACATGCCATTATGCCTTACCCGGCGGAGTTCTCAATGCGGTTTGACCACATAGCGCTTGATCGCGCTGAACAGCTCTTCCTTGGTAAACGGTTTGGTGAGGTATTGCTCCGACCCCACGATGCGGCCACGGGCGCGGTCGAACAGGCCGTCCTTGCTCGACAACATGATCACCGGCGTGGTCTTGAAAAGCTGGTTGTGTTTGATGAGGGCGCAGGCCTGGTAGCCATCCAGCCTCGGCATCATGATGTCTACGAAGATGATGTCGGGCCGCTGGTCGGCGATCTTGGACAGGGCCTCGAAGCCGTCCACCGCGGTAATGACGTCGCAGCCGGCCTTTTTCAGCAGGGTTTCGGCGGTGCGGCGTATGGTCTTGCTGTCGTCAATGACCATGACCTTCAGGCCTGCAAACTCATTGTCCATGCTCAACGCCCCTATCATAAATAATCACCCGCCATGCGGTCTGCTCTCGGATGCAGAGAAGCGCACGCCAACCTGCCCGCCGCCGGCGCTGTATCCGCACGGCTAGAAGATCTTATTGTGGCGCCGCAGCACCCGGCCATATAGTATTATCCTAATATTTAATCGCGCGCTAGTACTTTTACCGTTTATGGAGCAGATCGCCGCGGTAGCCAATCTATTGACACTCCTGAAGTCTCTCAAGGTGACCTGATGAAACCCGAACCGCTGCACATCGTTCCTCACCTGACCACTGCGTTGAACGGGCCGTTGCAGCACATCGAATCGCTGTTCCTCAAACACCAGGCCGGCATCGAGCGCTGGCTGCGCGGCCAGTGGCTGGAAACCCGCGCGCCGTTTTATGCCTCCGTAGATCTGCGTAACGCCGGGTTCAAACTCGCCCCGGTGGACACCAATCTGTTTCCCGCAGGCTTCAACAATCTCAATCCGGCCTTTCTGCCGTTGTGCATCCATGCGATCCAGTCCGCCATCGAGCACACCTGCCCGCGCGCGGCCAGGGTGTTGCTGGTCCCCGAAAGTCATACCCGCAATCCGTTTTATCTGGAGAGCCTGGCCACCCTGCGGGACATCATTCTGAAAGCCGGCTTCGAGGTACGTATCGGCTCCTTGCTGCCGAATCTTGAGAGCCCGAGCGACATTATTTTGGCATCCGGCCGGAAGTTGCGTCTGGAACCCATCGTCCGGGACGGCGACACGGTGAGCGTGGCCGGCTTCACACCCTGCATGGTGCTGCTCAACAATGATCTCTCCGAAGGCGTCCCAGCCATGCTTGAAGGACTGGAACAGCCGGTCGTCCCGCCGCTCGCCATGGGCTGGTCCAGCCGCCTCAAGTCCCAGCATTTCGAACAGTACCGCCAGGTCGTGATGGAGTTCGCCGAGTTGGTGGACATAGACCCGTGGCTGATTGACCCCTACTTCCGGCAGTGCGGCGAGATCAACTTTATGAAGCGCGAGGGTGAGGACTGTCTCGCCAAAAACGTGGACGCGCTGCTCACCACTATCCAGCATAAATATGACGAATACGGCCTCGACAAGCGTCCCTTCGTAGTGGTCAAGGCCGACGCCGGCACCTATGGCATGGGCATCATGAGCGTCTACAGCAGCGAGCAGGTGCGGGAGTTGAACCGCAAGCAGCGCACCAGGATGGCGGCCTCCAAGGGCGGCCAGGCGGTCACCCAGGTGATCTTGCAGGAAGGGGTTTACACCTTCGAAAACTGGGGCGTAGAAGAGGCGGTCGCGGAACCGGTGGTGTACATGATAGACCACTACGTCGTCGGCGGTTTCTACCGGGTACACAAAAATCGCGGCGTGGACGAAAACCTCAATGCGCCGGGGATGCACTTTGAGCCGCTGGCCTTTGCCCAGCCCTGTAATGCCCCTGACACGGGGCTAGCACCCGATGCCGATCCGAATCGCTTCTACGCCTACGGCGTGATCGCCCGTCTGGCCCTGGTCGCGGCGGCGAGAGAGTTAGCGGCGGTAGGGCCGAATTCATTCGGCCAAGCTGCGAATAAATTCGCACCTACAACATGACCCTCCGCCTTGGCGTAGTCATGGACCCCATCGCCGCCATCAACATCAAAAAGGACAGCACCTTCGCCATGTTGCTGGAGGCGCAGCGGCGCGGTTGGCCGATCGCCTATATGGAGCAGGGTGATTTGTTTCTGCGCGACGGAAAAACATTTGCGCGCATATGCACACTACGCGTACAGGACAATGCCGAACACTGGTTCGATTTAGGGGCCGAAACGGTAGAGTCTCTTAGCGCGCTCGATGTCATTCTCATGCGCAAGGACCCGCCGTTCGACATGGAGTATATCTACGCCACGTATTTATTGGAGCGCGCGGAAACCGAAGGCGTTTTGGTCGTGAATAAACCGCAATCGCTGCGCGACTGCAATGAAAAATTATTTACCGCCCGGTTTCCGCAGTGCACACCGCCGACGCTGGTCACCCGCAGCAAAACGCGATTGCGCGATTTTCTGAACGAGTTTGGCGATATTATTTTGAAACCACTGGGCGGCATGGGCGGCGCCTCGGTGTTCCGGTTACGCGCGGGCGATCCCAATCTCAACGTGGTCATCGAGACCATGACCGAGCATGAGCAGCGTTTCGTCATGGCGCAAAAATTCATTCCCGAAATCAGCGAGGGCGACAAGCGCATCCTGATGATCAACGGCGAGCCTGTCCCTTATGCGCTGGCGCGCATCCCCGCCGAGGGCGAGACGCGCGGCAATCTCGCGGCCGGCGGCCGCGGCGTGGGCGTGCCGCTCTCGCCGCGTGACCGCTGGATTTGCGAACAGGTCGGACCGGTGCTGCGGGAAAAGGGATTATTGTTCGTGGGGCTGGACGTGATCGGCGATTATCTTACCGAGATCAACGTCACCAGCCCTACCTGCGTGCGTGAACTGGATGCTTTGTATGGCCTCAATATCGCCGCCTTGCTTCTCGACGCGGTCGAGAAGCAAGTAGCAAGTGACAAGTAGATTTAACTGTAGAGCGGGTTTCTGCGCTTCGCGCCCCACCTTGCTACTTGCTGCTTACAATTTCTCTCTTCATTTTTCCCCCTCTCCCTTCACGCCTCACACCTCACCATCCATGCCTACCCTAACCACTACCCGCGAAGATCATCTGATCGCCTGGCTCTGGGTGGCCTATACCTTAGATTTATCCCGCACCCCGGCCTGCTGCACCTGTTGCCGGTGCTGATGACGGCGGCCGTGAGTTTTGGCGTGGTCAGCGGTATAATAACGGCTGCCATGCTGGAAAAGATGTCTGGATGACCGCCTTATCCTCAGTCCTGCCCGCCCCGCTGCCAGTCACCGCGCGTGACCGGCTGGGGCTCACCCTGTTTCTGGCGGCGGCGCTGCATGCCATCGTGATACTAGGAGTGAGCATCGAACAGTTTGTGCTCAAACCCCTGCGTGACAACTTGCCCGTCATGGAAATCACGCTGGTGACCCGGCCCGCTACGACGCCGCCCGAACAGGCCGACTATCTCGCCCAGGCCAATCAGGACGGCGGCGGCAATACTGCGGAGCGGGTACAGGTGATTACCACTCTCCCCGCCCTCACGCCTGCGCCCCAGACCGGCGTCGAACCCGCCCCTCAGCCGGTAGTCGAACCGCCGCCTCCCGAACCGGTGGCCAAACCTGAGCCCATCGTGCCGCAGCAGCAAGAAGCCAGACCGGTCTTAACCAAACCTGAAGGCAAAAAAGAAGTGAAGACCGCACCCAAACCCTCACCCAAACCGGCGACGGCGCCGCCCGCGTTGCCGTCCGCCGCGGAACTGGTCAACCGCAGCCTGCAAATGGCGAGCCTGAGCGCGCAGATCAGCGACTCCGCGCTGGCCTACGCCCAGCGGCCGCGCCAGACGTTCATCTCGGCCAAGACCCAGGAATATAAATACGCGAGTTATATGGAGGCGTGGCGGGTCAAGGTCGAGCGTATCGGCAATCTCAATTACCCCGATGAGGCCAAGCGCGGCAACCTGACGGGCAGCCTGATTCTGGACGTGGCCCTCAACCCCGATGGCGGCATCAACAACATGACCTTGCGCCGCTCCTCGGGGCATAAAGTGCTCGATGACGCCGCGCTGCGCATCGTCAAGCTCGCCGCGCCCTACGCGCCCTTTCCCAATGACATCCGCAAGGATACCGATATCCTGCACATCACCCGCACCTGGCAATTTCTGAAGGATAACCGTCTCGCCAGTCAATAATGGGCATACTTAATACGAAGCTTGATTTACCGCAAAGGACGCAGAGGAAAAATGAGTGAGAATCGCTAAATTTGTAAGGTTTGGGTTTTGACGCGCTGTATCCTTAGTGTCCTCTGCGGTGGAGT
The DNA here is from genome assembly GCA_016195665.1 of Gammaproteobacteria bacterium. NCBI lineage: Bacteria > Pseudomonadati > Pseudomonadota > Gammaproteobacteria > Gammaproteobacteria bacterium. The sequence continues at coordinate 119,096 of JACPZD010000036.1, forward strand.
CGTTTGTCTCGTGCACCCACCCTTGTATCAGGTTCGTCTTTGGCCGATACTGTATATGGCGTCTCCACTATGCTTGAATCAGGCTACCTAACGAATCACTTCCTGATCGCCATGCCCGCCCTGGCGGACCCGAACTTTTTTCGCACCGTGACCTATATCTGCGAACACAACAGCGACGGCGCGATGGGGATCGTCATCAACCGGCCGCTCGACATCCGTCTCGGCGAGATTCTCCGGCAGGTCAACATAGAAGGCGGCGACGATGATATCGCCAATGAACCGGTGTGCATGGGCGGCCCTGTCCAGTACGAACGGATCTTCATCCTCCACCAGCCGCTGCTGCATTGGGACTCCACCCTGCCGATCACCGAAACCCTTGGGCTCAGCACCTCGCGCGACATCCTGACCGCCATCGCGCGCCGTGAATTTCCCGGCCAGGCCCTGGTGGCGCTCGGCTATGCCGGCTGGGGGCCGGGCCAACTGGAGGAAGAGCTCGCCCAGAACGCCTGGCTGAGCGGCCAGGCCCAAGGAGCGACTGCGCGCATCCTGTTCGAAACGCCTTACGAAAAACGCTGGAGCGAGGCAGCCGCCATGCTCGGTGTGGACATCAGCAATCTTTCCGGCCAGGTGGGGCACGCATGAATAATAATGACGCACTGCCGGTACTCGGCTTTGACTATGGCGCCCGCCGTATCGGCGTCGCGGTGGGACAACCGCTGACCCATACCGCAACCCCGCTGGAGACGGTGCGCGTGACCGGTGCGCAGCCCGACTGGACGGCCATCAGCCGCATCATCGAAACCTGGCGGCCGAACGCGCTGGTGGTGGGCGTGCCGTTCAATCTGGACGGCTCGGAGCACGCCATGACCCGCGCCGCGCGTCGTTTCGGCCGGGAACTGCACGGCCGCTATAAACTCCCCGTGCACACCGTGGACGAGCGGCTGAGCTCCCACGAAGCTCTTGGCCCGCACCCCGTGAAACGCCGCAGCAAACAGGACATAGACAGCCTTGCCGCCCAGGTGATTCTGCACACCTGGCTGCAAGATCTGCCCAGGAGGGCCGACTCGTGAGCGATTTTTTGGACATTGATGTAGAGTCGTTGCTGGCAAGAATGGCGGATGAGATTACCGCCTTATTAAGGAAGCGGAACATCTCGGATCCCCTGATGATCGGCATTCACACCGGCGGGGTGTGGCTCGCCGAACGGCTGCACCGCCTCCTCAACATCCGCGAACCGCTCGGCACGCTGGACATCTCCTTCTACCGCGACGACTTCACGCGCATCGGCATGCACCCGCAGGTGACGCCCTCGCACCTGCCCTTCGATCTCGACAACCGGCACGTCATGCTGGTGGACGATGTCTTGTACACCGGCCGCACGCTGCGCGCCGCGCTCAACGAGATCTTCGACTACGGCCGCCCGGCGAGCGTAATGCTCGCAGTGCTGGTGGATCGCGGCGCGCGCGAGCTGCCTATCGAGGCGGCGGTGACCGGACAGCGTATGGAACTCAACAGCAACGAACATATCAAATTGCACGGCCCCGACCCGTTGCGGCTGAGCATACGCAAGCGTGACTGAGCGTCCATAAGTGAGACAAGGCAACATTCAAGTAGACCCCCAAGGCCGTCTGCGCCACTTTCTCACCATTGAGGGGCTTACACCCTCGATACTCACTGAAATCCTCGACACCGCGGAGTCGTTCGCCGCGACCAGCGAACAGGCCGTGAAAAAGCTGCCGTTGCTGCGCGGCAAAACCATCGTCAACTTATTCTTCGAGCCCAGCACCCGCACCCGGACGACGTTTGAACTCGCCGCCAAGCGCTTGTCGGCGGACGTGCTCAACATCAACGTGAGCGCCTCCTCCACCACCAAGGGCGAATCGCTGCTCGACACGCTGCGCAACCTGGAGGCCATGTACTGCGACATGTTCGTGGTACGCCACGCCGAGAGCGGCGCCGCGCATTTCATCGCTCAGCATGTCGCACCGCACGTGAGCGTCATCAACGCGGGTGACGGCAGCCACGCGCATCCCACGCAGGCCATCCTCGACATGTTCACCGTGCGCCGCCACAAGGGCGACTTCGGCAAGCTTTGCGTGGCGATCGTGGGAGACATCCTGCACTCCCGCGTGGCGCGTTCGCAGATCCACGCCCTCACCACGCTCGGCGTGCCGGAGGTGCGCGTTATCGCGCCGCACACCCTGCTGCCGGCGCAGATCGAAACGCTCGGCGTGCACGTCTATCACGACCTGCGCGAGGGCCTGCGCGATGTGGACGTGATCATGATGCTGCGCCTGCAGCGCGAGCGTATGCAGGGCGCGCTTCTGCCCAGCGAACGCGAATACTTCCACCTCTACGGCCTCACCGAAGAGAAGCTGGCCTACGCCAGGCCGGACGTCATCATCATGCATCCCGGACCGATCAATCGCGGCGTGGAGATGGACTCCGCCGTCGCCGACGGCCCGCGTTCGGTGATTCTGCAGCAGGTGAGTCACGGCATCGCGGTGCGGATGGCCATCATGACATTGGCGATGCGTGTCCGTCCGCTTGCAGCGGAGGCGGGCGAAGCGATGACCGCAAGGAAAACCAAGTGATGCGCCTGCGCATTTCCGGAGGCCGGGTCATAGACCCCGCCCAGGGCGTGGATAAGGTCCAGGATGTGTATGTCGCCGAGGGAAAAATCGCCGCGCTGGGCAAGGCGCCCGACGGCTTCACCGCTGACCGTGAGATCGTTGTCCGACACCAGGTCGTATGCCCGGGGCTGATAGACCTGTGCGCGCGGCTGCGCGAGCCCGGTCAGCCCCATAAGGCGACCATCGCCAGCGAAACCGCCGCGGCGGCGAGCGCCGGGATCACCACCCTGTGCTGCCCGCCCGACACCGACCCGGTGATAGACACTCCTGCCGTGGTCGAACTGATTCATCACCGCGCCGCACAGGCCGGCACGGCGCGAATATTGCCTCTTGGCGCCCTCACCAAGGGGCTCGCCGGCAATGAGATCGCAGAGATGATGGCCCTGACCGAGACCGGCTGCGTTGCGATCAGCAACGCCGGCCGACCGGTCACCAACACCCTGGTCATGCGCCGGGCGATGGAATACGCCGCCACCCATGACCTGTTGCTGATTTTGCGCGCGCAGGATTACTGGCTGTCACACGGCGGCTGCGCGCACGAGGGCAAGGTGAGCACCCGCTTGGGATTACCCGGCATTCCCGAGAGCGCCGAGACGGCGGGGCTGGCGCGGGATTTATTGCTCATCGAACAGACCGGCGTGCGCGCGCACTTTGGTCAGCTCTCCACCGCGCGCGCGGTGCAGATGATCGGACGCGCACAGCACGACGGCCTGCCGGTGAGCGCCGACGTCAGCGCCCACCAGCTCCACCTCACCGAAATGGATCTCGGCCACTTCGACAGCGCCTGCCATGTCTCGCCGCCGCTGCGCACCCTGCGCGACCGCGACGGACTGCGCAAGGGTTTGGCGGACGGCGTCATCGCCGTGGTCTGTTCCGATCATCAGCCGCACGACCCCGACGCCAAACTGCTTCCCTTCACCGAGACCGAGCCGGGCATCTCCGCGCTTGAGAGTTTATTGCCGCTCACCTTGCGGCTGGTGGATGAGGGTGTGCTCAGCCTGACGGAGGCCCTGGCCCGGCTCACCTCCCAACCGGCCCGCATCCTCGGCATCGAGGCCGGCAGTTTGGCCATCGGGAAACCCGCCGACATCTGTATCTATGACCCTGATCGCTATTGGGCACTCAGCGCCGCAACCCTCATCAGTCACGGTCACAACACCCCCTTTCTGGGCTGGGAGTTCAAGGGGCGGGTGACTCACACGTTGCTGGGCGGTAGGTTGGTCTATGTTACTGACTCGCAATAGGCCCATAAAATGGTGTATATTAGGCCCACACATTCACCGGAATTATGTCTATGCGCACCCATATCGAACTGGATGACAAACTATTAAACCAGGTGCTTCAACTAGGTGGTTTTACCACCAAGAAAGAAGCCGTTGGTAAAGCCCTGGAGGAGTATGCCAAACGGCTCAAGCGTGACGAGTTATTGAAACTGCAAGGCAAAGTGAAGTGGCGGGGAGACTTACGCAAACTGCGGGCCCTACGCTAATCTCATGGTCCTGGTAGACACCTCCGCCTGGGTCGATTTTTTTAACGGTCACGCCTCAGCGGAAGCGCGAACCCTGCAGCGGCTAATCGCTTCCGACGAGGTGATCGCCATTACCGGCGTGATACTCACGGAAATATTGTCGGGGCTGAAAACCGAGACCCAGGCCACAAAGGTCGGCGATTTACTCTCGGTATTCGAATATCTTGATGGACTTACCCAACAAGACTATCTGCTGGCGGCCAAGATCTATCGTACCTGCCGCGGCAGGGGTACGACCTTAAGTTCAACTGTTGATTGCCTGATCGCCCAACTCGCACTCAGCCGTAACTGTTGGTTGCTGACCAAAGACAAGGATTTTCAGCTTATAAAAAAATTCTTCCCACTTAAACTGTGGAAGATTGAAGCATGAGCCTGCAAGATTACCACCCTCATTGAAATGAAACCCCACCGCAACACCCTCCACGTTGAAGACGCCGTCGTGCTCAGTCACGTTGCGCATCCCGGCAATCAATTTATCCTGCGGGTGCAGGCGCCGCAGTGCGCCGCGCACGCCAGGCCCGGCAGCTTCGCGCACCTGTCCTGTGATCCGTTACTGCCGATGCGCCGCCCGCTTTCCATCATGCGCGCCGATCCAAGGCAAGGCTGGGTGGAATTTCTCTACAAGGCCTTGGGCAACGGCTTGCGACTGCTGGCGCAGCGTGAGGTGGGCGAATCCCTCAGCATGATGGGACCCATAGGGGTGCCCTATACGCTGTACCCTGACAAGCCACGCCCGCTGCTCATCGGCGGTGGCGTCGGCATACCGCCCATGGTGTTCATCGCGGACGTGTTGCGCCAGTCAAATGAATCCTATCACCCGTTCGCCATCATGGGCTCGGAGGTGCCGTTCCCGTTTACCGCCCGGCCTTCACGGATCATGACGCCGGGAATGCCCGACGGCGTGATCGCGTCCATGCCCCTGCTCGAGGAATGGGGCATAGCGAGCCGCTTGGCCAGCCTGCAAGGCTATCCCGGTTGCTTTGAGGGTTATGTAACGGAGCTGGCGCGCGCCTATCTCAATGCGCTAAATCCCGAACAGCGCGCCGAAGTGGAAATATTTGCCTGCGGTCCAAACGCGATGCTGGAGGCGGTGGCCAAACTCGCACGCGAGTATCGTTTACCGTGCCAAGTCTCGCTGGAGGAATACATGGCCTGCGCGGTGGGCGGTTGCGCGGGTTGCGTGGTCGAGGTGCAGACCCCACTGGGCCCCGCGATGAAGCGGGTGTGTGTGGATGGGCCGGTGTTTGACGCCGCCACGATTGCAAGCTTTGCGTAGCGCGCACGATCAGATCGGCAAAAAAATCACCGCGGAGGACGCGGAGGGGAAACTATTTAATTTTATTCTTCCGCGTCCTCCGCGGTGAATATTAGGTTAGTATTTACTGGGATCCACCAGGGTCACCCCTTCCAGCGTGGAGCCGATCTTCTTCATCTTTTGCTCATCATGGAGCTTGACCATCAGGCGCAGGTCGTTGGCGGAATCGGCGTAGCGGACGGCGTCTTCGTAGCTGATCTCGCCTTTCTGATAAAGATCATACAAGGCCTGATCGAAGGTCTGCATCCCAGACTCCGTGGAGCGTGTCATCAAGGTCTTGATTTCGTGTACCGCGCCCTTGAACAACAAGTCGGACATGAGCGGGGTATTGAGCATAATCTCGATCGCCGCACAGCGGCCCTTGCCGTCGGCGCGCGGCAACAGGCGCTGGGCGATCACCGCCTTGAGGTTTAGCGAGAGGTCCATCAACAACTGGTCGCGGCGATCATCGGGAAAGAAATTGATGATACGGTCGAGCGCCTGGTTGGCGCTGTTGGCGTGCAACGTGGAGAGACACAGATGCCCCGTTTCGGCGAAGGCGATGGCGTGACTCATGGTCTCGCGGGCGCGGATCTCGCCGATCAGTATCACGTCCGGGGCCTGGCGCAAGGTGTTCTTCAGCGCCGTCTCGAAGGACTCGGTATCCACCCCCACTTCGCGCTGGGTAACGATGCAGTTCTGATGCCTGTGCACATATTCGATGGGATCTTCGATGCTGATGATATGACCACTGCTGTTCTGGTTGCGGTAACCGATCATGGCCGCGAGCGAGGTGGACTTGCCGGTGCCGGTGCCCCCCACGAAGATCACCAGGCCGCGCTTGGTCATGGAGATGTCTTTTAGTATCGGGGGCAACCCCAGATCTTCCAGCTTGGGGATTTCGGTTTGAATCCTGCGCAACACCATCCCCATGCTGTTGCGTTGCTGAAACACATTGACGCGGAAGCGGCCGAGACCCGCGACGCCGATGGCGAAATTACACTCCAGGGTACGTTCAAACTCCGAGCGCTGATGGGCGTTCATGACGCTCATCACCACATCGCGGGCCTGCTCCGTGGTCAACGCCGTCTCCACCACCGGCTTGATCTCGCCGTGCACCTTGAGGCTGGGCGCCACACCCGCGGTAATGAACAGGTCTGATGCGCCTTTCTCCACCATCATCTTGAGAAGATCGTTAAAGACCATGGGCAGATATCTCCTAAGTTAGATTTTCGCACTGCCCGGGATGAACCGCGCAGGCGACCAAAGGGGAGAATTGCAGGTCTCCCCCAGCCCTCACTCCAACTCTCTCCCGGAGGGAGAGAGGGCAATCGTTCCCTGCACCCTTCGCTTCGCTCTTCCCTCTCGGGAGAAGGGACAGGGATGAGGGTCGAACCCCATCGCTTGTGCCGCAGCAAGCTGCGGACTGGATTAATTAAATGAATCTTTATTGACCGCCATGTAGCGCGCATCGAGCTTGTTCACCAGCCCGGCGCGCACCAGCCCTTGCAGATTTTGATCGAGCGTCTGCATGCCGGTGGCTTGCCCCGTTTGAATGGCCGAATACATTTGCGCCACCTTGTTTTCGCGGATCAGGTTGCGGATGGCGGGTGTGGCGATCATGATTTCGTGCGCGGCGATGCGCCCGCCTCCCGTCCTCTTGAATAGGGCCTGCGAGATCACCGCGCGCAGGCTTTCCGAGAGCATGGCCCGTATCATGTCTTTCTCGCCGGCCGGAAATACATCAATGATGCGGTCTATGGTCTTGGCCGCCGAATTGGTGTGCAGGGTGGCGAACACCAGATGGCCGGTTTCGGCGGCGGTGAGCGCCAGACGGATGGTCTCGAGGTCGCGCATCTCGCCCACCAGGATGATGTCCGGATCTTCTCGCAAGGCCGAGCGCAGCGCCTCGCTGAAGCCCAGCGTGTGTTGGAAGACCTCGCGCTGGTTGATCAGGGATTTTTTACTCTCATGAATAAATTCGATGGGATCTTCAATGGTGAGTATGTGAGAGAATTCTTTTTCGTTAAGATAATTGATAAGCGCCGCGAGGGTGGTGGATTTGCCGGAGCCGGTGGGGCCTGTGACCAGCACCACCCCGCGCGGCTGATCGGCGATCTCCTTGAAGATTGGCGGGCAGCCCAGATCCTCCAGGGTCAGCACCTTAGAGGGAATGGTGCGAAACACGCCGCCCGCACCACGGTTCTGGTTAAAGGCATTGACCCGGAAGCGCGCCAGGCTGGGGATCTCAAAGGAAAAATCGGTCTCGTAAAATTCCTCATAGTCCTTGCGCTGCTTGTCGTTCATGATGTCATAGACCATGGAGTGGACGGTCTTGTGATCCAGAGCGGGCACATCCAGGCGGCGCATGTCGCCGTCTACACGGATAATAGGGGGTTGACCCGCGGACAGGTGCAAGTCCGAGGCCTTGTTCTTGACGCTGAAGGCCAATAATTCGGTAATATCCATAATTTTCCCCAAGCGGACATGGCGGTCATGTTCCAAGGACAGGCCGCAAGTACGGCAAGGGGCGGCAACGCCGCCCCTTGCCGTTTAATGATTCCCCTCGAGCATCCCCGAAAGGTGAAATCAAAGTGGTTATCGGTAAACAATACCAGTTACTTGAGCCTAAAATTACATCTTAAAAGACATGGACGCAACTGAAACTATCTCCGACAGGCTCGACAGGCTGCGCCGGCGCATCGCACAGGCGGAGCTGGAATTCGGCAGACAATCCGGCTCGGTGGCCCTCCTCGCGGTAAGCAAAGGCTTTCCCGCGGAGGCGATCCATGCGGCGGCGCTCAGCGGCCAGCGCCGCTTCGGAGAAAATTATCTGCAAGAATCCATGGCCAAAATCAAAGATCCCCGCTTGCAAGGCCTGAGGCTGGAGTGGCACTTTATAGGCCCTATCCAGAGCAACAAGACCCCGGCCATCGCCGAACATTTCGACTGGGTTCATAGTGTAGACCGGCTGAACATTGCCGAGCGGCTCGGCCGTCAGCGCCCTGTTGACTTACCGCCGCTCAACGTCTGTTTACAGGTCAATATAGATAACGAGCCCCGCAAGTCAGGGGTAACCCCGGAACAACTCCCGGAGCTGGCGGAGGCGGTGGCAAGATTGCCGCGCCTGCACCTGCGGGGGCTTATGGCGATCCCGGCGCCGCACCCTGATTTTGCAGAACAGCGCGTACCCTTTCGCGTGTTGCGCCAGGCCCTGGAGGAATTGCAGGCCAATGACCTTAAGCTCGACACCCTCTCGATGGGCATGACGGATGATCTGGAGGCCGCCATTGCCGAGGGTGCAACGATGGTGAGAGTGGGGAGGGGGGTGTTTGGGGTGAGGGGTGAGGGGTGAGTGGAAACGGTTTTTTACGCCTCACGCCTCACGCAGTTAGACCTGCTTCCCCTCCTGCGTTACACTTCCAAACTAACATAAGGAATTCCTGTGAAAGACACCCCCATCGCCTTCATCGGCGGCGGCAACATGGCGCGCAGCCTGATTGCCGGTCTGATCGCCGACGGCTATTCGCCGCAAAATCTCTGGGTGGCCGACCCAAACGCGGGACAATTGACCGAGTTGCGCCAAAACTTTGGCATACATACCGCCACGTCGAATACGCAGGCGATGGAGCATGCCTCCGTCGTGGTATTGGCCGTTAAACCCCAAGTATTGAAAACCGTGGCGCAGGAACTGGCGCCCACGGTACAAAAGCACCGCCCGCTGGTGGTATCCATCGCCGCCGGGATACGCGAACCCGATTTGAACCGATGGTTGGGCGGCGGTGCCGCCGTCGTCCGCACTATGCCGAATACCCCCGCGCTGGTGCAGACCGGCGCCACGGCGCTCTATGCCAATGCCCATGTGTCGCAGGAACAACGTAATCTGGCAGAGTCCATCCTGCGTGCGGTGGGGCTTACATTGTGGCTGGAGGATGAGACGCAGATGGACGCCGTGACCGCGCTCTCCGGCAGCGGTCCGGCCTATTTTTTTCTGGTCATGGAGGCATTGGAAAACGCCGCCATGCGACTCGGCCTCAACCGTGAGGTGGCGCATCTCCTGACCTTGCAGACAGCGCTCGGCGCCGCCAAGATGGCGTTGGAGAGTAATGAGGACGCCGCCGGCCTGCGCGCGCGCGTCACCTCCAAGGGAGGCGCCACGGAACAGGCGGTCCGGGTATTACAAGAGGGCCATCTGCAGGAGTTGTTCGACGCGGCGCTCAAGGCCGCACATACACGCTCCATCGAATTGGCCAGGCTATTAGGAGATTAATTATGGGAGGTTATTTCGGCAACGCCGCGGTGTTTCTGATTCAGACGGCGTTTGGGCTTTATATTCTGGCTGTGCTGCTGCGTTTTTTATTGCAGTGGGTGCGCGCCGATTTTTACAACCCTGTTTCACAGTTTCTGGTGAAGATGACCACGCCTCTGCTGCGACCGTTGCGCCGCGTGATTCCCGGCTTCGGTGGGATTGATTTCGCCTCGGTGGTACTGATGCTGGCGCTGCAATTAATAGAGCTGGTGCTGGTCACACAACTGCTGGGCCAGCCCTTGAGCGTGGGCGGCTTGATGGTACTGGCGGTGGCGGAACTGTTGTCGTTGCTGATTAAGGTCTTTTTGTTCTCGATCCTGATCCAGGTCATTCTGAGCTGGGTGCGGCCGGGCGACCATAGCCCGGTGAGCCTGCTGCTCTATCAGCTCAACGAACCGCTGCTGGCCCCCGCGCGGCGAATTATCCCGGCGATTTCGGGCCTCGATCTCTCACCCGTCCTGGTCCTGGTGCTGCTGCAGTTGTCGCTGATGCTGCTGGCCGCGCCGCTACAGGATTTCGGCATGCTGTTGAATCTTAGATAAAAGCTTCACCACGGAGGACACAGAGGAGAAACAAGTTATTGTTAAACGTTAGATAAAAGCTTCACCACGGAGGACGCAGAGGTGAAACAAGTTATTTCGATCTTATTCCTTTGCGTCCTCTGCGCTGTGCATTTTTAGACCTAGCCCCTACACCGCCCGGCTCAACGGCGCCGGCGGCTCCGCGCCGCTGCGGATAACCTCCAAGGCCCGGCGCGCCTCATCAAACTCGCGCTGCGCCTGCTGGCATTTTTGAGCCGCTTGTCGCAAGTCGCCGCTGCGCCCCATTTCTTCCAACTCCTTACACAGGCTGGACAATACCGTCGCACCGAGGTTGGCGCTGCTCGACTTCATGCTGTGGGCGGAACGGCGCAGGCCCTCCGCATCGCCGGCCGTCACGGCTCTATGGATGGCCTCAAGCTGAACAGGGGCATCGCCGAGATAGCTCGCGATGATCTCGCTTAACAGGTCCGGCTCACCCTCCATCTGCAAGGCGCGTATCTTGTCCAGCGCCTTGTCATCCATCGCTGGAGACTTTGCAACAGGGGCCGGCTGATCCTCTATGATGGCATGCTGCGCGGCGGGCAGCTCAGGCAGCCAGCGTTGGATCTTGACGCGCAGTTGTTCGATGCCGACCGGCTTGGAGAGGTAATCATCCATACCTGCGGCTATACAGCGTTCACGGTCACCGGCCATGGCGTTGGCGGTCATGGCGATAATCGGTGTGTGACGGCCGCTCTCCGTTTCCATAGTGCGGATCACGCCGGCCGCCTCATAGCCATCCATCTCCGGCATCTGACAATCCATCAGTATCAAGTCATAACGGCTTAACCGTAGGACCGTAAGCGCCTCACGCCCGTTGTTGGCCGTGTGCGCGGTAAAGCCGAGCTTTTTCAACTGCATCATGGCAAGCTTTCGGTTGACCGGATTGTCTTCCACCAACAGCAGCAGCCGGCTGGAATGCTCCACCGCCTTTGCGGCGGGCGGAGACGCAGACTGAGCTGTATAAGGCTGTATGGTGGTTATATCGTACAAGTCTGCGAGGCAGTCGAACAGGTCAGATTGCCTCAGAGGTTTGGTCAAAAAGCCCGAGTAGCCGGCCTGGAGGGCCTGCTCGCGGTGCTCTTGCACATCGAACGCAGTCAGCATGATAAGCTTGGTGGCATTGAAGGACTCGTCGGAGCGAATCGCGCGCGCCAATTGATAACCATCCATGTCTAGCATGACCCGGGCAATAATCGCAACGTGGTAAGGGGCGCGGTCCGCGACCGCCGCGCGCATCAGGTCTAGTGCCTGCGCGGCGGACTCTACGCGGTCGTTCTGCAATCCCCACGACGTGAGATATTGATGCACCACCTCGCCCTGATCCGGACTGTCATCCACCACAAGCACCCGCACAGCGCCGATCCCTTCAGCGGCGGCGCGGTAGTCGTGACGCTCGGCTTCATGCTTGACCGAGCCGGGCTGTTCCGAGCCGTGCATGAAGGGCAGAGTGACCCAGAAGGTCGTACCCTTACCCGTTTCACTCTCTATGCCGATCTCCCCGCCCATCATAGTGATTAGATTCTTACAAATAGAAAGACCGAGACCCGTGCCGCCGTATTTGCGCGTCGTTGTCCCGTCTGCCTGGGTGAACGGTTGAAACAGTTTATCCCTGATTTGCTCGGGAATCCCAACACCCGTATCGGTCACTGTGATGCGCACCGTACTGTGCGCGTCGTCGCCCGAATCCAGCGTAGCGCGCACGTCCACACCGCCCTGCTTGGTGAACTTGATGGCGTTGCCGACCAAATTCATCAACACCTGACGCATACGCCCCGGATCACCTTTTAGCAGAGGAACAATCTCAGGCGCCACGTAGGATATCAATGACAACCGCTTCTGACGCGCCGCCGGGGCCAGGGCCTCCAGCACCGATTCCACCAACTCCGCCAAGGAAAAGTCCACCCGCTCCAGCGGCATCTTACCGGCCTCGATCTTGGAAAGATCAAGGATATCGTTGATGATGTGCAACAGGCTTTCACCTGATTGCCGCAAGGTCTTAAGATAGTCGCTCTGCTCTCCCGTTAACAGGGTGTCCTGCATCAGCTCTGCCATACCGAGGATAGCATTCATGGGGGTGCGGATTTCGTGGCTCATGTTGGCGAGAAATTCCGATTTGAGCCGCAACGCCGCCAGGGCCTGGTCGCGCGTCCCTATCAATTCCTGCTCGGCCTGCTTGCGCGCCGTGATGTCGGTGCGGATAGCGACGTACTGATAGGGCCGGCCTTGCGCGTCCATATACGGTATCACCGTGGTATCCGTCCAATAAAAACCGCCGTCCTTTTTACGATTCTTCATCTCACCGTGCCACACCTTTCCCGACTGGACGGTTTCCCACATCTCATCAAAAAAGCTTTTAGGGTGACAACCGCGATTGAGTATGTGCGGGAACTGGCCGATCAATTCTTCGGGCTGATACTGGCTGATCTCGCAGGATTTTTCGTTGATGTGGATAATCCGTCCGGCAGTGTCGGCGGTGCCTACGATGCAATGCTGGTCGAGCGCAAACTTCATGGTTTGCAATTCTCTTATGACCTTGCTGTTCTCGCGCAGGCGCGCCAGGAACTGCTCATTGCTCACCATGAAATCGTCGCGGCGCAGGGCGATCTCGCACACCCTGCGGAGCTGTTCGGCCTCGAAAGGTTTGGCAATGAAGTCCGTCGCGCCAGCCAACATCACGATCTCCGATTGATCGAGGGTGGCGTTCGCGGTCATGATGACCACGGCCTGCTTGGGAGACTCGGCAAGGATGGCGCCCAACACTTCTACACCGGAGAGCCTGGGCAACATAATATCGAGCAGCACCAGCTTGTGACGGCCTGCGCGCCACGCCTCCAGGCCGGCCTGGCCGTCGCCGGCGGTCTCGACCTCGAAGCGGCGTTGCAACATTCTTCGCGCAAGAATCGCCGTATCGGAATCATCCTCGACAATCAATAACGTGGGTTTACTGAGACCTTGATCCCGGCCGCTCAGGCAATCGCTCACTGCACTCAACACCGCCTCATAGCCTTGTTGCGGTAACAGCGGTACAAAGCGGTTGATGCCGTACTCGCGCGCCGTGACCTCGGCGATGCGGTCGGCATAGGTGCCGGAGACCACAATGATCGGTATGCCGCTGCTGCAACGGAACAACCCGGAGCGCACCATGCGCGCCAGGCGCCAGCCGTCCAGATAGGGCATGTGGACATCGGTAATCAATAAATCGACCGGGTGCAGACCTAACTGCCGGATTGCCTCTCTGCCATCGCCCGCCTCGAGTATGTTGTCAAAACCGGCCTTCAGTAGCGCCCTTTTGAGTAATAACAGAGTATCTTCGTGGTCGTTGACCAGCAGCAGGCAAGGCTTGTTAGGGGTAGCCGCGTCAGACATGGAATGTCCTCGTTTGATAAGGCGAATTTGAATCGTTTTGAGATCTTGGATACATGGATAATGCGTTCCAAACGAGAATGCAATTTGAGTGCCAGGCATATTAGACCATGCCCGGCCAGGTTATATATGGCATAAATATTGCCCTTCTACATTAAATAACTCAACATCTCTTTCTTCATGATCGACATCCGGCTATAAAAGCATGCGCCACACACTGTTCTCTGTGTTGCTGTGTTGGTTATTATTCGCACGGCTGGCGTCTGCTGAACCCGCCGCCATCGCTGTGATCTACCCCAACCTTCCAGAGCCTTACCACAGTGTTTTTGCCGATATTGTAAGGGGAATTCAGTCCGGGACCAGGCTAGAGGTGAAGGAGTACCTCCTCAGCAACGATGGCGAGGCCGGTGCGCTGCCTTCGTTCCTGGCAAAGGGACACTACAGCGCGCTGGTCGTTCTCGGTCAACGAACCCTGGATACGGTGCAGGCATTGGGGCTCAAGATCCCGATCGTGGCCGGTGCGGTAAAAATCGCACCCGAACAAAATCCAAATATCACGGCGATCAGTTTAACGGCGGCGCCGGACCGCTTGTTCGATCTAGTGCGCACCTTCACGCCGCAGACCAAACGGGTGCATGTGGTCTACGACCCTGTGCGCCAAGGCTGGCTCATCGCCTTGGCGAAGCAGGCGGCCGCCGAACGCGGACTCACGCTCGTGAGTTATGAGGCACAAGACCTGCGCGGCACGGCACAGCGCTATAGCGGGCTGTTCAACTCGAACTCCGGACCGGGCAATGCCTTATGGCTCCCCAGCGAGGACAACGTCGGGCAGGAGGCTCTCTTGGCCGAGGTTCTGGAACAGATTTGGCGGCGCGGCTGGCCGGCCTTTTCGAGCAATCCGGGACTGGTCAAGCGCGGCATGTTGTTCGCCCTGTACCCCGATAACCGCGCCATGGGCGCAAGTCTGGCAAAACTGGCTGCCCAACGGATCGCGGATGCCAAAGCAACGGCGGCGGTGTTACCGGTGACGGATTTGCTGACCGCCGTCAATCTGCGTACCGCCGATCATCTCAACATTCAGTTCAGCGCCGAACAACGGCAGAGCTTCGAGCTGGTCTTCCCCGTGCCTTAGCCATGCGCCTTCTGCGACGTCTCATCCCCGCCGACTCGACTCTGGGCAGACAGCTCACCGTGAGCCTGACCTTGGGCGTCGTCGCCATTGCCTTCGGCGCCTCGCTCTCCACCGCCTGGCTTTTCAGCCAGCGGATGCAGAATGATTACCTCAGACGGGGCCTGCACGTCACCAACAGCCTGGCCAAACAGAGCGTGCTCGCACTGCTCACCCGCTCCGCCGAAAACGGCAAAAATGCCCTGAACACCACACTCGGTTTTCCCGATGTCGCCTATGCGGCTATGTATAGTGCCGAGAACGGCAAGACCAGCTTACTGAGCGAACTGGGCGCCGGCGATAGATGGCTGCCTCCCATAACAGGGTCAGGAGCAGACAACAAATCCGCCGTGCTGGCTTATGAAACCCCAGAGCTTTGGCAATTTCTGGCGCCGGTGTACTCCGGCATCCAAACCGACGCAGAGGATACCTCGCCGTTCAGCATCCCAGCCGGCAAGATCGAGTTGCTGGGCTTTGTGCAAGTCACCCTGAGTAAGCAATCGCTGCAAAATACTCAACGTGAACTGTTCGTGCAAAACATCAGTGCGTCATTGCTGTTTTCGCTGGTGTTGTATGTACTGATGCGATTGATCATAGCCAAGGTGACCCGGCCGCTCAACACGCTTGCCGCCACTATGGGAACTGCGGAACTGGGCGAAGACAAAATACGCGCGGAGATTGACGGCCCGCTGGAGGTGCGCAACATGGCGTATGCCTTCAATAATATGATGATGATATTGGAGTTACGCAACAGAAGCCTGCGCCAGCAAAGGGATACACTGGAGTCACAAGTCACCGAACGCACCCAGGAACTGGTACTGGCGCGCGACCAGGCGCTGGAGGCGAACCGTCATAAATCGGAATTTCTCGCCAATGTGAGCCACGAACTGCGTACCCCGATGAGTGCCGTGATCGGCTACACCGACATCCTGATCGAGGAGCTTGAAGAGCAAGGCGATGATACAAAGGTGACCGACCTACGGCGCATTCATGCCGCCGGCAGGCATCTGTTGGGACTCATCAATAACATCCTCGACCTCACCAAGATCGAGGCCGGACGCATGGAGCTGGCGCTGGAGCCGACGGATCTGCAAGAGTTGATAAACGGAGTCGGCGAGCTGCTGCAGCCCTTATTTGAAAACAAAAATAACGGGTTAAAGGTAGAGATAACAAATCTCGACGGCAAGGTGCTGGTTGACCCAGGCAAGCTGCGCCAGATTATGCTTAACCTGCTCAGCAACGCCAACAAATTCACCCAAAACGGAGACATCCAGGTGCGCATGATGCGCGACGAACAGGGCTTGTGCATCAGCGTGGCGGATACCGGCATCGGCATTCCCAAAGAGCAGCAGATCCATATCTTTGAAGCCTTCCGGCAAGCAGACATGAGCACCACCCGCAACTACGGCGGCACCGGGCTCGGGCTCACCATTACGCAACGCTTTTGCCGCTTGATGGGCGGCGACATCGAGGTGCATAGCGAACCCGGCAAAGGGACATGCTTTACGGTGCGCCTGCCGCTCCCTATTTCCGCCGCATAAGCGGTGGTGTGCCGTCTCGTGATAGGCTAGAATCATCACGATCATCTTGGTCTGGCAACAATAATCCTACCACGCCATGGCCGCCAAAAAAGCAGAAGAACGCATCAAACAATTGCGCTGTCTGGGCTTGGGTGGAGAGGTGATTGTGCCTACTCTACTTAAAGAGCTGCATGCCGTGGCGCCTTCTTATTCCAACAATTTTTTATGGTCAGACAAGCACTGTAATCTCACCAACCTCTACTTTGAAGACCCCATCAATGTGGATATCGCACCGCTCTACCTCAGCGAGTTTTATAAAAAACGCGAAACAGAAGTGGCCCATACCTTTTCCGAATTTATGCAGCGCTACCGCGGGGTGGCAGGTCTTGAATATTGGTTAAAAGTGGATAAAAAAAGACTATTACAACCATGATTATTACCACCTGATTCATCGCCCCATTAACGGTCATTTTGTCTGCCATGTTGTGTTGTACGAGGCTGACACCCCGAAAGGTATCCTCGTGCTATATCGTTCAGCCACTGATCCTGAGTTTAATGAAGAAGAGCACACCAAACTGGAGCGTTTTGCCCCATATATAGCCCATAGCCTCACGTGTGCTCAGCCGCAACTCACCTGGGCAGATGGCGATGAGGCTGGACTTATCATCATGGATAGACGCGGGCGCCTCATGTACCTTTCCGAGCGTGGTCGAAAACTACTGTTTCTAGCCAGATCCCAAGATATCCCCGCTCACCGTTAATCCCAAGCATCAAGATTTCGCCACCCCTACGAGGCTCGCGCAATTGTGTAACAGCCTGATAGCCGTGTTTGAAGGCAGGTCAAGCGCGCTGCCACCCGTATGGCATCATCAAAATTCTTGGGGCAGGTTTTGCTTCCGCGCTTATTGGTTGGACAAGACAGATCCCTCCAATTCCTCCGCTATCGGCATCACCGTGACCCACCAGATACCTTTGCCCGTCAAGCTGGTGCAGCTTCAGGAGCAGCTTTCCCTATCACAGCGACAACTCGATCTTTGTCTGTTGCTGGTCAGCGGGCTATCCTATTCCAAGATCGGCAAACAGTTAGACCAAACTGAGATTAGTGTAGTGTCACAGAGCAACGCTTATACCACTCGCTGCGCACGAGAACCCGCGAAGATTTTATTGCGAAGTTGCGTAGTCTTTAGGTAATCCTCACGGGTGGCCCAAAAGCTGATCTCCCCGTCACTTGGCTTTACTTATTATATTTAATAAGTTATTATTAGTAATAATGTGGCGCATAAAAGAACATCGTGATGTAGGTAAAATGTACCGCAAACTTCCGATGGCGATCGTCAAAAAATATGAACTTTGGAAGAATCTTGTCTTTAGACACGGGCCCGGCAAACTGCGCGAATTCCCTGGGTTCCACGATGAAAAACTGAAAGGTAGTCGAGAAGGACAGCGATCATCGCGTTTGAGCTTGATGTACAGAGTCATTTATGTTGTTGAAAAAGACAGCGTCACGGTTCATATTTTAGAAATAACTCCGCACAATTATTAGGAGTAGGTATGGAAACACGTAAGTACACTGAATTTGTACCAGCTAAACCCCATGCCAAGTTGACATCGGGCGAAGTCATCCGGATGCTCCGGGAATTAAAGGGCTGGACCCAAGCTGAACTTGCCAAGCGCTCAGGCATCAGTGCCACTAATATTAGCCTCCTGGAAAACGACAAGGTAGATATCGGAAAAAAGCGCGTAGAGCAGATCGCAAACGCCTTTGATGTCCACCCCGCCATAATCATGTTCCCGGAATATGAAGCCAAGGAAATTCAAAAGGCAGCCTAGGTGACAGTGGCCCACTAGGCCGGGTTAGGATAGAGTCATCATGACCGTCTAGGTCTGGCAACAATAACCAATAAACCGTGTCCATCAAAAAAGCAGAAGAACGCATAAAGCAGTTGTACTGCCTGGGGCTGGGTGGTGAGGTAATTATGCCTACCCTGCTCAAGGAATTGCATGCCGTGGCGCCTTCTTACGCTAACCACTTTGTGTGGTCTGACCAGTATTACAATCTCACCAACTTTTGCTTTGAAGACCCCATCAATGTGGATATCGTCCAGGTCTATCTCAGCGAATTTTATAAAAAACGCGAAAGTGAAGTAGCCTATACTGTTTCTGAATTTATGCAGCGCTACCGCGGAGTAGCTGTATTTGAAGGCAATGCAAGTGCCCTGCCGCCTGTATGGCATCATCAAAATTCTTGGGGCAGGTTTTGCTTCCGCGCTTATTGGTTGGACAAGACAGATCCTTCCAATTTCTCCGCTATCGGCATTACCGTGACCCACCAGATACCCTTGCCCGTCAAGCTGGTGCAGCTTCAGGAGCAGCTTTCCCTATCACAGCGACAACTCGATCTTTGTCTGCTGCTGGTCAGCGGGCTATCCTATTCCAAAATCGGCAAGCAGTTAGGCCAGACTGAGATCAGCGTAGTATCGCAGAGCAAACGCTTATACCACTCGCTACGCACGAGAACCCGCGAAGATTTTATCGCGAAGTTGCGTACTCTTTAGCCGACATATTAGTAAGTTGGGTATGGCCATGAGACTCAAGGATAAAGTCGTCCTTATCACCAGCGGTGCCATTGTGCGAGGAACTATTGATGCAACCCACCCTATGGGCCGAAAAGGAAAACTGGAGGAGATAGCACAAGCGGCGCTATACCTCGCCTCTGATGAGGCGAGTTGGACTACAGGTGCTATCCTAACGGTGGACGGCGACGTAATGGCCCAGTGATGTTCGCTGTCGCAGCTCTACTGTAGGTTGTAACTCAACTCTAGATAAAAATTACGTCCTGGCAATGGCAGATCGTTGGGGATTCCTCCCGGGGCAAGGCTAGGCTCACGCACGTCGGCATCAAACAGATTACGCACCGATCCGGCCACACCCCACGGCTCACCCTTCTGCTTGCGGCGCAGGGTAAGATCCAGCGTGGTATAGTTGTCAATCTGCGGTCGCGCGTCACCCGCCACACGCTCGCGGCCCGCTACCCAGTTAATCTGTGGCATCAAATTCCACTCTGGCGTAAATTTCCATTCGGCGCGCGCATAAATATGGTGGTGCGGCGCATTGCCGGCATCGTGGTTCGTGGCATCATCGGTAGAACGCTGAAACGCGTAATTGCCGCGCAGCTTTAACTCCCGATTCAACCGCCAATTCCATTCCCATTCAAAGCCATATCCAGTCTGGCTGCCGGTGTTTTGGGCCGTGGAGGTGGTAGCGGGGGCAGGATCGGGGACAAAGCGGATATTGTCAGCCGTTTTATATCTGAAGAAACTCAGGTTAGTGCGTAGCTCATTGGTAGGACGGTAATCGAATAGTAACTCCAGGGTATTAATGGTCTCCGGCTTAAGATCAGGGTTCCCCAGCACCACAGGATTATTAATATTGTACAATTCCGCAAATGACGGGGCACGAAAGGCGCGGCCGTAGAGAAACTTGGTAGTAAGGTCATGGCGGGTCAACCATATCAGGGCCAGCCGCGGGTTTACGGTGTCGCCGAAATCTGAGTAGTGATCCCAACGCACCCCGGCCGTTAATGACCAATCCCTGATAAAGCTCCACTCGTCCTGGAGCAAGGCATACAGCACATCACGGCTATGCGGCCGTATAAACGGTGCACTATCGGTGACATCCACCAGATCGCCTAAAGAAATCGGTAACGGTCCGGAGGCCTGGCTAAAGTTTTTGACCTCTCTCACCTTGTACAGATTCGCTCGGTTGAAACCCGTACCTAAGCGTATTTGATGTCCCGCGAAACCCGTATAAAGCGAAGATACCCCAAGGCGCCAATGCCGTTCATAGACGTCGGGATTGCCGATCACGCCGTCGGGAAAAGCACCCTTGAAGGCCCCGGGTGGGAAAATGACCAAGTCAGTCAATTGTGTGACATTAAAATAGCTCAATTGCATGGTGACGTCCCAATCCTTCGCAAATACCGGATTATGATAAGTCAGGTCTGCGTTGTAGCGATCGCTGTCGCCCAGCCCGCTGGGATCCAGGGCTTGAGAGATGCCGCCGCCACTCCCTATATCACGTCGGCCCTGATAACCTAGACGCAGCCGCCAATCGCCCTGCGCCAGATCCAGCCGGGTGTCAAGCGTGTCCCGCTGGGTATTAACCGGGCCAGGCGCGAGCGAGACATGAGTCCCGAACAGGGCGTCAAGCCCCGTCTGCGCATCTGCGGCCACGGTCTCCCGCTGACCATCGGTGCCATGTAGCTCTAGCGAAAACGCGACATCCACCCCGCCCCATTTACCTCCATGCAGTAGCCAGGCGTCCTTGGTATTGAAAGAGCCCGCCCTCACACCCGCTTGAGTGCCCGGGATATCTTGGGCCGTTTTGGTGATGATATTGATTGTCCCGGCAAAAGCGTCGGCGCCGAATAAGGCAGACCCTGGGCCACGCACCACCTCGATGCGCGCGATGTCGGCAACCGGCATCCCGCCCCACACCTGGCTCCGGTTACCCTGAAAAATATTGGTAATAGGAATACCGTTGATCAGCACTAATACTTGGGGATTGAACCCCGAAAAAATTCCGCGCATGGTGTAAATTGGGCTGTAGCGGTTTGACGAAACCGAAACATGTAAACCTGGAACAGCCTCCAAGGCCTGATCCAGATCGGTGGCGCCCATTGCTTGTATATCCTCGGCAGTGATCACCGTGGCGGTGGCGGGCGCCTGGGAGATATGCTGGCGATTCCCGGTAGCTATGCTGATAAATTCGGCATCGCCATAAATACTTTCCAGCAGCTCTTCATCGCTTAGCGACTCCGCCCATACGGCACTCGTCGACGCCAAAAAAATTAAACTAGCTAAAAACCGCAAAATCATGTCACATCCTCACACGCTGTAGGTTACGTTGGAGAACTACGTGACAACTATCCCCAGCTACGCCGCGGCGCCCCTTCGTGGCGCAACCGTTCACAACTGAGCGGGAAAAAACTTCCCTCAGGCTTCTCACTGGCCTCTATGAAACAGGGCAACATCCCTGCCACAAAACAAGGGATCATAAACAGATAGTATTCTCGAGGGCTCAAATCGATTTCACAGGCAATGGCCGAAGCCAGGGCCGAAAAGTTCATGTTCATACGCCATCTGCCTTCCAGCAATAGCCGTTCTATCTCAAAGACCATCCGTATATAGGGCCCCTGCTCCAGACCAGCCTCTTTTATCAGGTTTAATAAATGAGGGATTCTTTCATCTTCTCGGGTAACAGGCCGGCCATAGCCGTAGATGCCGCGATAGCGTTCCAGCTCCTTTTTTATACACTCCGAAAGATCGGCACCCTGATCCAGGGCTTTTTTTGTCCTTACTAAAAAATCAATGGCGCGGATGCTCGCACGGCGGCCATAAATTCCCGCTTCTGAGACCGCCATGCCCGCCGTGATGGCAAGCACGCCCGTGCTGCGAACCGTCCCCGCCAGCGCGCACACCCGGTTGTTCCAGAGCCTGGGCTCTGGATAACTGGTCGTCCTCCATAAGCCATTGAGCGCCTTGAGTTGCGCTTCCCTGAATCGTCTCCCGGTGATGCTATATAAATACAATTCCATCCAATCCATATCGGCGAGATCAACATGCAAGTCTTGGCCACGTATCACCACCCGCTCGCCAGGGAACCAGCCGCCCATTTTCGTCACTAGGCGGTCTTCGTTTTCAAAAAGAATCTGTGGACCTTTCATCTTTGCTCTCAATCGTCATAATTTCCCCGTAAGGGGAGAACCGCTGTGTTGTCTGCCAAGGCTTCGTCAGTAACGCTGCGCGCAATCTGACCTACGAACTGTCTCTCAAATGAGGAGCAACTTTCGGGCCAGGATCGTTCTCCACAATCAAGCCATCCGCAAAAAATGGAAACTGCCGCCAGCCGTATCCTTCCTGCTCCATGGCATGCACCGCGGCGCCGGGCAAGCGTAATAATAAAAACAACATCTCGCCCTGTTTAGGCGTGAATCCCAGATCGGTCAATGCCGCCGCTGCGACACCTGTCATGGCCAACGGACAATCCGCGATCTGTTCCAGCTCAGCACGGTGTTGCATCAACCAGGATAACGCCTTGCCTTCGCCATGCGTCGTTAAATAATGGAGGATTTGTCTCACTGGAGTTGTACAACTCGCGCCGTGAGGATCGAATCCGGGCGGATGTTCCATCGGCAGCCAGATATCGGCTCGCTCCGGAATTTCGGGATTGAGCAATTCTTTTTCCCATAATCCCAAATCCTGGCCACAGCGGCCCCAGTACTCTATGGCGATGTAGACTTCATGCGCGCCGCCCAATTGGCCCGCACCGACAGCGAGCGCGGCCATCAGACAGGAGGCGTAGGTGGAGCCACCAACACCGGCGTTCATGGCGGCATTGACACTATGATCGCGCGGCCCCAAATTGGCTACGGCGATCGCCAAACCTTCCAGCAACCTGGCTTGCTTGGGTGTGGGCCGCTCGCCGCGGAACAGCAGATAAAGATATTCAATCCAGCTCGCCTTGCCCAAGATGTCGCCATAGACATCGTAACCATGGCAATAGCAGACTGCGGCGGCGAAGGGGTTGTCGGGCTCGGGATCTTCAGACCAGATGCGGGTGCGTATCTTTTCCTGTTTTGCCATGATGAAACGGATCTACTCAGTGGCCCACGGTATTTGCTACGAGACTCATTACCCTGACCCGTAAGCTCATAGGTGGAACTTCTTCTCCATCTATATGCACATCCAGTAAACTTGGGCCTTTGCGCTTACAGAGAGATTCAATATCCAAATCTTCCACGTCCTTGGGCGAATATATGGAGTAGGTTTCTACGCCCATTGCGTGCGCCATTAGTGCGAAATCCGCAGGAGGCAACTGGTAACCAATCGGTTCAGCCTTAGTTAGGCGTTGGCCATGCTTGACCATGCCGAGCGCACTATCATTGAGGATGATAAAAATGACCGGCAATTGCTCCGCCACTGCTACTGTAATTTCCTGACTGCTCATGAGAAAACTGCCGTCACCGGTGATGCAGACCACCGGCACGCCCGGGCATCCCATAGCTGTACCTACCGCACCGCCTATTGCCCACCCCATGGAGGAAAAACCCATAGCCGTTCTAATGAGACCGCCGCTCATAGAACAACCGTCCGTCATACGGCGGTTAAGTGGGTGCAAATAATGGGTAGACCATGCAAAGCTGTTGCCTGTATCAGCAATGAAGCGAGTATTCGGCGGAAATCTACGTGACAGCTCGCGCATTAAACGTTGCGGCTTGATTGGTGTAGAGTCGTCGAGGCATTTTGCCTCTTCCGCAAGCACGAAATGCCGGGGAAGCTGATCGGGAATACAAGGCTTGCCGATTGTACCCGTTACCCTGCGATCAGTATGCGCCGCCTTATCACGCATTCTCTGGCGGAAGGCAGCCCAGTCGTATACCTCACTCTGCTGTTGGCTCTGGTAAAATTTCAAGAGTCTTTCTAACACCGTCACAATCCGGCCGCGAACATGCAGGCGCGCCATAGGCGAATGGGTGAGATGCTCCGGCGATGAATCAATATGAATGAGCCGGTCATTTAGAATCGCCCTCTCATCCCAGCCCATGCTGTCCCATTCACCCAGACCTGTACCAATCGCCAATATCAGATCAACATCAGAATGGGTCATTGCCTCATAAGCACTGCTGTGGCCGGCAAAGCCAAATACGCCCTTGAACTGTGAATGATAGGGATTGACTAGACCTTTCCCAGATGGCGTAGTCAGCAAGGTTGCCTTAATGATTCTAGCCAGCTCCAGAATTGCACCTACTGCCTCTCCACAACCTTGTCCAATCAGGATCACGGTATGTTTTGCATTCGAGACAGCCTTATATAAGGTATCAATGCTGTCCTGGCTGAACAAGGATTCCGGCTCCACCGCAGAGTCGAACCGGAACTCACTGCAGGGTTTGGATAACGGGCTGCGTAAAACGTCTAACGGTATGCTGAGATGAGCTGGGCCACATGGGGCTTGGTAGGCGGTCCTTATTGCGGTAAACAGTTTACCTTCGAGCTGGTCTACATGAGAGACCAAGGAGTTATAGCGCGTGCAGTACTCAAACATGCCCTGGATATTGACACCCGCACAGGAGGACTCCTGAAACGCCCCTTTTCCGAAGGTAGGAAGCGGAGTTTGCCCTGTAATCACCAGCATCGGAATTTCATCGGCATAGGCCGAGGCGACTCCGGTAATCAAATTGGTTGCGCCGGGACCGGTGGTGGCGCAACACACACCGAGCTTGCCGGTCTCGCGGGTGTAGCCGTCGGCCATAAAGGCGGCGCCACTCTCGTGGCGCGCCACAATGGGGCGCAAGCCACCGCGTCGCTGACTGCGGGCCATGGCGTTATATAAAGGTTCGATGGCTCCGCCGGGAACTCCAAAGACATATTCCACGCCAATCTGTTCCAGATAACCAATAATCAGATCGGCGGCTTGGAACTGGACTTCTGAATCTTGTTTATTATCCTGTGATGGCTCGTTGTGATCGGCGACGATGGACATGGCTTACTCCGCATGGGGTGGAAAAAAACAGAAGGCGCTGCATGTGTGGAATGTTGTTATCGTTAGGGTTCTCTAGACACTGTATTCCGCTTCGACGATATTGCCGGCGTCTTTATACTGCAAGCTGGAACAAAGTGAGCGCGCCAGCGCGATGCCCCGCCCGGAAAATTTCTCATTGCCCGTCAGGCTGGAGCAGACCGTATGAAAATCGAAACCGGTGCCGGAGTCCTTGACCATCACCTTGATCATCCTACCCCCCGGGACGGGCAATTGCTCGAGACGGATGACCACATAGCCGCCTTGCAGCCGTTCCAATCCTTCGCTGCGTTGTAGGTAGTATTGTTCGAATCCGGATGCTGTCTCTTTGATAGAGGAGTCGAGTCCTAACAGCCCATGCTCAATCGCATTATTGATAAGCTCGGTCAATACGGTATACAAATAGGGGCGCTGACCCTCTGGCAGCTTAACGGCCATGAGCCAGTTCATCAGGATGGGAAGCGGATCGGTTTTTTGCAGCGTGTCGCCGCCCACATTGACCTCGATGGACCAATGTGTCGCCACGGCTTGGGTGAAGTTCTGCCGGGGCGTTTCTATGGTCTCGGCCGGCATCTCATCACAGCGGATTTCCAAAAGAGAAATATCATCCGCCGGGGGGTGCTCCCCGATAAAGCCTGTGACATAGTCGCATATCGAGTTAAAAACAGCCGGTGCTGCATCCGCACTGTGGATGACCTGCTCCATACCCTCCTGGCCCAGCATCCGGCCTTCCGAATTCTGGGCCTCGATCAGGCCGTCGCTATAAACGATGAGGGCATAGACATCGGTTAGCGGTATGATCTCGGTATGGCTGTCGAAGTCGCTGGCTTTCAGCACGCCGAGGGGCAGTTTGGTGGAGACGAATCGCTTTACGATACTGCCGTCCGCGGCAATGGCCAAGACCGGCGGCAAACCGCCGTTCCATACCTCTATGCGCTGCCGCAGAGTGTCCACGCTGATAAGACCGGCTGCGCAAAATAATCCTGTCGGTAAAAAATAATTGAGCTTCCTGTTGATCTCCACCGCGATCTCCGTAATGGAGAAACCCTTTTTGGTCATCGCAAAAAATACGTCCGAGGTGGGAATCGCGCCGATGGCGGAGGCGAGACCGTGACCGGTAAAGTCGCCAAACAGGATATACAACTGTCCGGCGGGGCTGCGTTCATATACCAGCAGATCGCCGCTGAAGCGGCCTACTGTTGAGGTCCAATGGCGCAACGAAGAAATATCTTTCGCGCTGGCGACAGTGATGGCGTTGAAGACATGCCTCGCCAGACTGATTTCCTGTTCGATCAGTAGCTGTTGTTTCTCCAAGGCGGTTTTTTGCTGCGCGACGGTCTCGTGCAGACCGTAAATGCGTTCCATCGCCTCGATTTTGGCCTTGATCAGGATGTAGTTATAAGGCTTGCTGAGAAAATCGTCGCCCCCGCTCTCGATGCACTTCGCCAGTTCAGCGTCATCCGTCATGCCGGTCAAAAATATAATGGGAACGAAGCGGGCGCCGCAGAGTTGCTTGATTCTGCGCGCGCACTCGTGGCCGTCCATGACCGGCATCAGCACGTCCATCAAGATCAGGGTGGGGTGCTCCCTGGTGAATAGCTCCAGAGCTCTCTGGCCGTTATCCGCTACGACGAATGTATGGCCGATCTTCCTGACGATGGCGGACAACGTCACCTGACTTGTCCGATCATCTTCGACGATGAGTATTTTCATGTTATTGTTGTTCTGCGTAACCGTTGCACGGCCGGCACAAACGCTGCGGAGCACTTAGCCGCCGGATCCGCTACGCTTGATCCGACCTACTGAATATCAAACAGCTTGTTAAAATTCGAGATGTCGAGCGTACTGCGTATCGCCTTGTTACAGCGCGTCAGCTTGATGCGGCTCTTGCTGCCGATTCGCTCGCGCAATATGAGCAGCATACCCAATGCCGAGCTGTCTATATATTCCGTAGGCTGAAAATCTATCACAAAATTCTCGAATTGGGTATTTTTCAAGGCGGTTTCGTAAGCATCACGAAATTCTTTATGTACGTTGAAATCAAACCGCCCGTGCACACTGATTGTTACCATACTGCCCTGTGACGATACCACAACTTGACCGGTCATAACATTCTCCATCCTTAAACTAACTAGTTGAATAGCCCGGATGTAATGGAATGAAATCCGGGGATTACCAATATAATTCCTGGATTCCGCTACGCTTCATCCAGGCTACACACTTGCTGGCCGAATGAATTCGGCCCTACAAGAATAACTCCGTATCAAAATAGCTCAATATCCCCAACCGCGAGATTTTTCTGGGAAACGGCCTTTCTCCTCCGACCGCTCAAATACCGTACGCGCCTCCACTAGCAGTTGCTGCAGATGGGGTAACCAGTCGCAGGCCATATCGTCGGCACAGCAGGATTAGACCCGCCACGCCTGTTAACAGAGACGGGTAAAAGCTCTCTACGCTCAGCGCCGCCACGCTGAGCGGGATTACCCAACCATGTTGGGTTAAAAGACGATTGTTGACCGGTGAGTCTGACATGTCTTTTTCTTCTCGATTCCACTACGCGGTTGGGGTTCTTAGGCCACCCGCTGACTCACGCAGCTTGTATGCCAGCTAGCGAGTCAGCTGTGCAAGCCGCGCGGCAACCCGTTGTAAGGCAGCACTTCGTCTATACCGCCTTGACATTAACGCCACCTGTTGGAAGACGAAAAACCGAGGGAAGCTCACTCCTTCTCACTACGCATCCCGCTCGTCTCAAAAATCCCGCCAAGTGTCCCGTCGTTCGGCAATTTCATCGCCCCACCCTTTGGTTGCCCGCGCGATTTCATATCGCGCGGTGCGAAATCATATTGGCTTCATTTCCTCTCGCCGCAAGCCAATGCCGAGGCATCAAACCTTGATCGGTAGTGCATAACGACGCTCGCGGTTTATAAGGGCTTTAGAATAGTGCAGCGGGTCAGCGCTTGGATTATTGCCCCAGCCTACCCTGGACAACAGCCACGGTTTATCCGGAATCCCCCTCGTCTCCGCTATCCAGGCTCAACGCCGGCTTGAGATGTTGGTTGCGCTCATCGGCCTCGCCCTGCTCGCGGCGCTCCGCGCTGCGCGCCTCTTCGTGGCGATAACGTGTCACGACTTTGTCGAGCGCCAAACTTTTGCTGCGGGTGGCGAACCATTGGCGCTTGGTCTCTTCATAGACGTTCCGCGCACCATCCACCAAGGCCAACTGTCTGCTAATGGCCTGATCCAGTTTGGCTATAAAATGACGGTAGTCCTGGATCTGTGCCGCCTCCATGCCGGCGCTGCTCGCCGCCTTGTAATGCATATGATATTCAGCCCTGTAGCTGATCAGTTCGTTGAGCCGCGCCTCGCACTCATTCAACGCCTGCTGGGCCTCCGCCATAGCGAGCGCCGCTTCTTGTTCGCGGT
Source organism: Gammaproteobacteria bacterium (assembly GCA_016195665.1). Taxonomy (NCBI): domain Bacteria; kingdom Pseudomonadati; phylum Pseudomonadota; class Gammaproteobacteria; species Gammaproteobacteria bacterium. Next base: position 147,495 of record JACPZD010000036.1, read on the forward strand.
TCTCAGCGACTCGAGTTACGGGTTTCAGACGTTGTGATTTGGTCATTGGACTATTCGTGAAGGGTGAGGAGTGAGGGGTGAGGGGTTATGCCTCACTCCTCACGCCTAACGCCTCACCGTTTTTTACGCCTCACGCCTCACTTCTAACGCCTTCCCCGACGTCTCTATCAATCCCCTGAGATCATGAAGACTATCGTTGAGGGTGACGGGCTGATGCTGATCCTGCTGCAGAAAATCCATGAGGCGCGGCTGCATGGCGATAGCCTCGTCTACTCGCGCATCGCTGCCCGCAGTGTAGGCGCCGACACTGATGAGGTCACGGCTTTGCTGATAAGTGGAGTGGAGTTGTTTGAAACGCCGTGCCGACGCCTGATGCCCGGTGGTGGTAATCTCGTTCATGGCGCGGCTGATCGAAGCCTCGATGTCTATCGCGGGATAATGCCCGGCCTCGGATAACGAGCGCGACAGCACCACGTGGCCGTCCAGAATTGCGCGCGTAGCGTCGGCGATCGGATCGTTATGGTCGTCGCCCTCGGTCAGCACCGTGTAAAAAGCAGTAATAGAACCACCGCCCGCGTCGCCGTTACCGGCCCGCTCAACCAGTTGCGGGAGTTTGGCGAACACCGACGGGGGATAACCCTTGGTCGCGGGCGGTTCTCCGATGGCGAGCGCGATCTCGCGCTGCGCCTGGGCATAGCGTGTGAGTGAGTCCATCAACAGCAAGACGTGCAGACCGCGATCGCGGAAGTACTCGGCGATGCTGGTGGCGAGCGCCGCACCTTGGATGCGCATGAGCGGCGGATTGTCCGCGGGCGAGGCCACCACGACGGCGCGCTTCATCCCCTCCGGGCCCAGGATATTTTCGATAAATTCCTTCACCTCGCGGCCGCGCTCGCCGATCAGACCGACCACGATGACATCGGCGTTGGTGTAGCGGGTCATCATGCCGAGCAGCACACTCTTGCCGACGCCGCTGCCGGCGAACAGGCCCATGCGTTGCCCGCGTCCGACGCTCAGCAAGGCATTGATGGCGCGCACGCCCACGTCGAGCGGTTCGCGTATCGGGTGCCGTGTGAGCGGATTGATAAAACGCCCGGTGAGCGGCACGCGCAACTCGGTATGCAACGGCCCGGCGCTATCCAGCGGACAGCCCGCGCCATCCAACACTCTTCCCAACAAGGCCTCGCCGACCGCCGCTTCACACACGCGGCCGGTGGGAATCACCCGCGCATTGGGCGCGATGCCGCGGATATCGCCCGTCGGCATGAGAAATAATTTTTCACCGGCGAAACCCACTACCTCGGCCTCTACGCTGCCGTTCGGCCCGCTTACCAGACAGCGCGAACCGATGGCGGCCTGGCAGCCCACTGCCTCGAGGGTAAGACCCACCACGCGCGTGAGTTTGCCCTCGACGACCAACGAGATCGGTGTCTCGGCGCGCTTGCGGCAACGCTCCAATCGCATCGCCCATAGCGCTCCGTTCTCCTCCGGGCCACGGGTCTCGCGGTGATGGCTATGCCTGTGTGGGGCTGTCGCTGTCACGCACGCCTCCCAACACGGTGGCGATCAGGATCGCCAGGCGGGTCTCAACACTGGCGTCTATCGAGGAGGTATCCGTTATCACGCGGCAACCGCCGCGCGTCAACACCGGATCTTCCATGATGCGCCAGGGCCGTTCGGCGTCACTGATCGCCAAGGCGTCGCGCACCAGGGTCGCGTCCTCGGGATGCAGATAGAGACGGGCGTTGCGGGTAGCGACCGGCAGGCTCGCCATCGCCTCGCGCACCACGGCGACGATCTGGCCCGGGTCGGTCTTTAATTCGCGCCGCACCAGTTGCCGCAGCATGGTGGTGGTGAGCAGCAGCAATTCCTGCTCGACCTGTTGATCCAATCCTTCGAACGGCGCACTCAAGGCGCGCATCATCTGATCCAGCCGCTGTACCTGAGCGTGCAACTCGTCCTGGCCGGCGGCGAGCCCTTCACGGCGACCCAAGGCGAAGCCTTCCTCATACGCCTGGCGCTGTACTTGTTCGATTTGACCCGCGGTGAGCAGGTTGGCGCCGAGGCCTGGTCCGGACGGCGCGGCGCGCGACGACTGCACCGCGGGCAACACCCAGCGCTCGCAGTCGGAAAGTTCTTCCTGGGGGATAACCCTAGACAAATTGTTCACCTGTACCGCCCAGCGCGATCTCGCCGGCATCGGCCATGCGGCGGGCGACGGTGAGGATCTCCTTCTGCGCGGCCTCGACCTCGGACAAGCGCACCGGCCCTTTGGCCTCCAGGTCGTCGCGCATGATTTCGGCGGCGCGCTTCGACATATTCTTGAAGATCTTGTCCTTCATCGCGTCGTCGGCGCCCTTCAAGGCGAGCAGCAGAGTCTCGGACGACACTTCGCGCAGCAGAGACTGTATGCCACGGTCGTCCACCTCGAGCAGATTCTCGAACACAAACATCAGATCCTGAATCTTTTGCCCAAGCTCCGCGTCGAGTTCCTTGACCTTCTCCAGCAGCGCGGCCTCCAGCGAGGTATCCATGTTGTTGAGGATATTGGCGGCGGCCTTGACGCCGCCGACCGCGGCGGACTTCACGTTGCTGGTGGAGTCGCCGGAAAACTGCTTCTCCATGATCTCGTTCAATTCGTGCAACGCGGTAGGCTGTATGCCGTCGAGCGAGGCGATGCGCATCAGCACATCCAGCCTCACCCGCTCTGTGAATTGGGCGATCACCTCGGCCGCCTGATCGCTGTCGAGATAGGCCAGCACGATGGCGATGATCTGCGGGTGCTCCAGGCGGATGATTTCCGCCACGGCGCGCGGCTCCATCCACTTGAGCGCCTCCAGCCCCTTGCTGTTGCTGCCCATCAGGATGCGGTCTATGATGCCGCCGGCCTTGTCCTGGCCCAGCGCCTTCACCAGCACGTTGCGGATGTAATCTTCCGAACCGATGCCGAGATTGGTTTCGTTGTCCACGGACTCGCAAAAATTCGCCAGCACCTCGCCAACCTGGACCTTGGAGATATTATTCAGCGCGGCCATGGTGCTGCCGAGCTTCTGCACCTCCTTCGGGCCCATGTGCTTCAGCACCTCGGAGGCATATTGCTCGCCCAGGCTGAGCAGCAGTACTGCGGCGCGCTCTACCCCCGGCAATTTGCTAAGGTTCTCAGCCATCGCTCGCTACCCAGGTCTTGACCACTTGGGCGACGCGCTTGGGATCTTGCGCCGCCAGCGTCTTGGCGGTACTGAGATTGGCATCGTAACTGCCGGAGCCGGCCAGCCGCGCCACCTGCGCGGGCCCGCCGAGGCTGAGCCTATCATCAGCCACCATCATGCCGCCTTGCGCGCCTGCGCCGCGCGGGACGGAATCGCCGCGCGTGGCGAGCCCGCTCAATACCGGACGCAACACACCGAACACAATCAGCAACACGACCAAACCGGCGCCCAGTTGTTTACCCAGACTCGCCAGCCACGGCTTCTCGAAGAATGACGGCTCGGGCGGCGGCTCGACCGCCTCCGGCACATTAAATGCCGCATTGACCACGTTGACGGTGTCGCCGCGCTTTTCATTAAAGCCGACGGCGTCCTTTACGAGCGCGGTAAAGCGGGTGAGCTCCTCCGGCGTGAGCGGGGTCTTCACCGGATCGCCATTGTCATCGGTGCTCTGGCGATCGTTCACCACCACCGCCACGGACAGGCGCTTGACCGTCCCGCTCGATAATTGGGTATGGCTGATGGTCTTGTCGAGTTCGTAATTGCGCGTTGCGCGCGCGCTGCTGTTCTGCGGGCCGGATGCACTGCTTTCCGCCGCCGGCGCTCCGGCGGCGGCCGCAGCGGCATTGGCGGGAGTAGGCGCGACGGTCGCCGCGGCAGGCGGCTGGTTGGACAGCGCCCCCGGTATCCCGCTCGCCGCGCCGCCGCCGGCGGTTTTTTCCTCACTGGTCTGTTCGCTGCGCAGGGCCGGCTTATCCTTGTTAAAGCTTTCCTGGGTCTGCTCGGTGACGGTGAAATCCATCTCGGCCACCACCTGCGCCCGCACCCCTTCCGCTCCGACGATGGGCGAGAGGATGCCCTCGATGCGCTTCACGTAGGAATCTTCCATGCGCTGGGTATATTCGAATTGCGAGGCGCTCAACGCCATCTCGCGCGAGGATTTCTGGCTGGTGAGCAACTGCCCCTTCTGATCTATCACCGTGACCTGCTCGGCGGAGAGGTTGGGAATGCTGGAGGCCACCAGATGCACGATGGCCGTCACCTCTCCGTCCGACAGATTGCGTCCCGGGTAGAGGTTGACCACCACCGAGGCGCTCGGCTCCTGTTTAGCGCGCACGAACATGGATTGTTTGGGTATGGCCAGGTGTATCCGGGCGCCTTGCACATTATTGAGAGTGGCGATGGAGAGCGCCAGCTCCTCCTCCAGAGCGCGCTGATAGCGCGCGGCCTCCATGAACTGGCTGGCGCCGAAGCCCTGCTGACCCTCCATGGCCTCGAAGCCGCCGGATGTCCCCTTGGGCAGTCCCTGCGTGGCGAGCTTCAGGCGCGCATCATGCACGCGCTCCATGGGGACCTGTATGGCGCCGCTGCCCTGGTCCACCTTGTACGGGATATTATTCTTTTGCAGGGCGTCAATGATCTGACCGCTGTCCTTGTCCGACAGACTGCTATACAGCACACGATAGCTCGGCTCCTGTCCCCACATCACCACCGCCACGCCCAGCGCCACGCTGGCGGCAAGACCGATCAGCAGCCCTAATTGGCGCACCAGAGGGAGATGGGTGAAGCCCAGCGCCGAGGTTGTAAAATTTGGCATATTCATATTAAAAACAGTGACAAGATACAAGATACAAGATACAAGTCATCTTCCGAATTAATCTGTTTTTTTCTTGTATCTTGTATCTTGTATCTCTCATACCTGCATATTCATCACGTCTTGATAGGCCGACACCAGTTTGTTTCGCACCTGTGTCATCGCCTGAAAAGAGATGCTGGCCTTTTGCAGCGCGACCATCACCTCGGCGAGGTCTGCCTGCTTGTCGCCACTCTCGAAGGCCTGGGTCAACTTCGAGGCAGTCTGTTGCGCCTCATTGACCCCATCAATAGACCGCTTGAGCAGATCCGCAAAACCACCCTCGGCGGTTTGGCTGGCGGCGGCCGTCTCACCACGGGCCAGGACGGCCGTGCTGCGCAGTTGATTTAAAAGTTGAGAGACATCAATATCGTTCATGTGCATCACCTAAATTGAGTGGTTACCAGCGACAAAAATAAAGAGGTTTTCTTGTATCTTGTTACTTGTACCTTGCATCTGCCTTAATCATGCAGATTCCACGCCAACCTCACCGGGCAGAGCGTAGCCCTCCTCACGCAGCCGCGCGAGCTTATAGCGCAGCGTGCGCTGACTGATCCCCAGCCGCACGGCGGCCAGCTTGCGGCTGCCCATCGTCTTGGTGAGGGCCTCGACAATTAACTCCTTTTCGCGCGCCTTGAGATCGCCGCCCAGTTTCTCTTGCTGGGGCGTCTGCATAGGCGCCGGTATGCCTTCCATTGCAACGGCTTCAAACTGCAAATCGTCCGCGCCGATCTCATCGCCGGGTTGCATGATGAGCGCACGCTGAATGATGTTGTCCAGTTCGCGGACATTCCCTGTCCAACGATGCGCGAGCAGATGCGTCTTTGCCGCCTCAGACAGAGCCGGCGCGGGGCGCTGGCTGGTCTGGGCGCTGCGCGCCAGAAAATAATTTGCCAGCGGAATAATGTCCGCCGGCCGCTCGCGCAAGGCGGGCCAGTACAGCGGGAATACATTGAGGCGGTAGAATAAATCCTCGCGGAACCGCCCGGCGGCCACCTCATCGCGCAGAATGCGGTTAGAGGTGGCCAGCACGCGCAGATTTAATGGGATCAGCTTGCGGCCGCCCAACCGCTCCACCTCGCGCTCCTGCAAGACACGCAACAACTTCGCCTGCAAGCCCAGACTCATCTCGGAAATTTCATCGAGTAATAGCGTACCGCCCTCAGCCTGTTCGAGCTTGCCGGGACAGGACTGGTAGGCCCCGGTGAAGGCGCCCTTCTCATAACCGAACAAGGTGGCCTCCAGCATGTTTTCCGGAATCGCCGCGCAATTGATGGCCACGAAAGGCCCCTTGCTGCGCGATGAATGACGGTGGATATAACGCGCCAGCACCTCCTTGCCGGTGCCGCTCTCGCCGCCGATCATCACGGTGGCCTCGCTGTCGGCCACGCGCCGGGCGAGGCTGACCAATTTCAGACTGCGCTCGTCCACGGCGATCAACTCAGCGTCCTCGGCTGCGGTATGAATCAAAAAACGGCTCACCCGTTGAATCAGCGCCTCGGCCTCGAAGGGTTTCACCAGATAATCCACCGCCCCGTTGCGCATCGCCTCCACCGCGCTCTTGATGGTGCCGAAGGCCGTCATCAGCAACACCGGCAGATCGGGCCGGCGGATGCGGATCTGTTTCAACAGCGCATGACCATCCATCCTCTCCATCTGGATATCGCTCACCACCATACCGAGATCACGGCCGCGTCCGCCCTCCTCCAGAAACTCCAGGGCCTCGCGGCCGTCTTGGGCGGCGAGCACCGGGTAACCCGCCAATTGCAGGGTGTCGCACAACGCCTCGCGCAACGATAAGTCGTCTTCTACTACCAATACCGTGGCATTACTCATGACATCCTCTCTTTAAGTTTTTTTCTTTTGGCGCTGTCTATCGGTAACAACTGTGCCGTACATGGATGTACCAATGTCGCGGGAGGCAGGAAGCCGGCAGCGACTGCCGTACACGCGGTATGCTGCGCCACTTCACTGGGTAAGATCTTTGCAGGCTTGAGCGGCAGGCGCAGGCCGAAGGTGCTGCCCTGCCCCGGTTCGGATTCCACCCACACCATCCCTTGATGGGCGCGGACGATGGCCTGCACCACCGCGAGACCCAGGCCGGTGCCTTGCGCGCGGGTGGTAAAAAAGGGTTCAAAGATGCGCTCCAGCACTGCGTCGGGGATACCGGGGCCGTTGTCGCTGAGCAGGACATTGACGGCCTCGCTACCGTGCGGGTCGCTCACGATGTGAGTCAACAACTGCAAGCGCCCGCCCTTGCCGCAGGCCTGCATGGCGTTGCTGACCAGATTCTGCAAGGCGCTCAACAGGGCCTCACGGTTGCCGTACAACTTCGCCTCCGGGGCCTCATCCAGCACCTCCAAACGGCAACCTGCCACGGACAGCGGCGCATCCGTCGCCTGTTGCAAATCCTGCAAGAGTGCTGCGACCTCGATCTCTTCGGCGCCGAAATGTCCGCCCTTGGCGAACACCAGCATATCGTTCACCAGCCGTTCGAGATGCCGCAGGCGCGACAGCACCTTGCCTGCATACTGGCGGTAATCTGCATTGTCGTGTTGAGGAGCGGCCGACATTAATACATCCCTGTGCGTCACGAGCTGCGAGGTATACAACAATGCGGCGGATAACGGGGTACGAATTTGGTGGGCCAGCGCCGCCGCCATCTCGCCCATCGCCGATAGGCGTTGGTGACGGCTCAGACCCTCCTGCAGGGCATGCACCTCGGTGACATCCCTGAGCAGCAGGATCTGACCGGGTTCCGTGCCTAATGAGCTGGTGGAAAGACTCACGCGCCGGCCGTCGCGCAGTAACAGTTCCTGGCCTTCACCCAGCTCCGGGGCGAAGACGCGCGCGGCCACCGCCGCCCAGTTCAATCCCAGCAAGGGCTCGCCTAATAAGGACACGGCCAACGGATTATATTCTTGGATGCGCCCGGCGCCGTTCAGCACCACGACACCGGCGGGAAGTACGGTGAGCAAGTGCGTCAGCCGGTTGGCCAGACGCTCTTTTTCGGCGAGTTGTAACAGGCGTTCACTGCGTGCCGCCGCTAGCTCGTCGGTGAGCTGGGCGACGCGATTTTCAAGGACGAGATAGGAGGCGCTAAGCTGTTCCGAGACCTGGGTGAAAACGTGGAAGGCGTCTTCCAGGCCTTGGGCTTGGTGAGTCGGCGCGTGCGTCATGTCGTTGCTCTCGCTAGTAAATCAGCTAGGAATGGTCTCTGTACCACTCCCGAGAGCAAAAAGTGTGCCCGCGTTACTTATTCTATATAAAACAAACTATTATAAAATATGCCCCACAACGAGCGTCAATATTCCGCCGGTTCGTCGGCACGCTGTAGGCCGTATTTACGCAATTTTTCCACCAGCGTGGTGCGGCGCATCTTGAGCCGGGTAGCGGCCCGCGTGACCACCCCGTCGGTCTCCTGCAGAGCCTGCTGGATCAGGTTGATTTCCATGTTCTTGAGATGTTCGCGCAGGTCTATGCCATCGCGCGGCAGCCGTGCGGACTGCTGTAGCGTAGCCGGCAGCACCTCTTCCTCGCCCAGGGGCAGGGCTTGCGCCACCGCGGCACGGAATTTCTCGGGCAGGTTTTGCAGATCCACCAGCCCGTATGGATAAAGGATGGCGAGCCGTTCGATCAGATTGGCGAGTTCGCGCACGTTGCCGGGCCACGGATACTGGCAGAGTGCCAGCACTGCGGTCGGTGTAAGCCGCACCGAACCGCGTTTTTCGTGCTCGATGCGCAGGATCAGCTCGTTGATGAGCAACGGAATATCCTCCACCCGCTCCCGCAGCGGCGGCATTTGAATCGGAAAGACATTCAGACGATAGTAAAGATCCTCGCGGAATTTACCGGACTTGATGGCCTCCTCCAGATTGATGTGGGTCGCGGCGATGATGCGCACATCCACGGCGATGCTCTTGTTGCTGCCCACCCGCTCGAAGGTGCGTTCCTGCAACACCCGCAACAGCTTGACCTGCATGGCGAGGCTCATGTCGCCGATCTCGTCGAGGAACAAGGTGCCGCCTTCGGCCATTTCGAAGCGCCCCTGGCGCGTGCTGATGGCGCCGGTGAAGGCGCCCTTTTCATGGCCGAACAGCTCGCTCTCCAACAGGTCGGACGGGATAGCGCCGCAATTGACGGGGACGAAGTTGTGATCGCGCCGCGCCGACTGATAATGCAGGTTGCGCGCCACCACCTCCTTGCCCGTCCCCGATTCGCCCAGGATCAGCACGTTGGCGTCCGACTGCGCGACCTGCTCCATCTGTTGCCGCACCTCGCGGATCGCCCGGCTATTGCCGACCAGGCTGCGAAACATCTCCAGCGGCCGTTTCAGGCTGGCGCCCTCTTTACTCTCTTTGTAGATCTGAGCCTGATTCAGGACGTGGTTGAGCTGGGTATATTTGATCGGGAAATCGACCGTCGCTAGAAAACCGCCGGTGAGGTCCAACGGGACCTGCTGCGGGACATCGGCTTCCTTCAGCAACAGGATGGGGAGATTGGGCGCCCAATCGGTAAGGGCGCGATACACATCTAATAAAGTGTCTTTTGACCCGCAGCGGCCGAGCAAGGCGATATGAATGGAGTCGGGTTTATCGAGGGCGTCGCGCCACTTTTTAGGATCGGCGACCAGGATGGGCGTGTGGTCTATACACTCCAGCAGCGTCTTCAACAAATCGCGCCGCTGGGCGTCCGCCTCTATCACTAATACTGTCATTGGCGTGGACATTTATCTCATCTCCCAATGCAACTGTTGAACCGAGGGTCAATTTGATAACGGATAGCTGCATATAGCAGCCATCACTATCTGTATAAATTTAATTATATCCAACAGTTAATCACTAAATTTGCAAGATGTCAAAAATATGCCGTGTACAGGGGGT